>NZ_PJBW01000018.1:0-3927 GCF_002836085.1 Olleya sp. 1-3 | reverse complement strand
AAAAAGCAGTAAAGCATGCTTCTAAAAGCGTTAAAAACATTAGATCTGTATATGTACAAGATCAAAGTGCTAGTGTTAAAGATGGCGAAGTTGTTGACTTTAGAGTTAATTTAAAAATCACTTTTGAAGTAAACTAATACGTTTCTTTAAACTTATAATAAGTATAAAAAAAAGCCTGAACATTTATTTGTTCAGGCTTTTTTTGTTAATAGTATGTTGTTTCGATAATACTTATCGCTTTAAGGTAAAGTGTGCCTTAAATTGTTTTTTAGTATTATCTGGATCATTTGGTTCTCTATAATCTACAGTAAACCAATAGTCACTGGTTGGCATTGGGTTACCATTATAGGTTCCATCCCATCCTAATCCTGTTGGGCTTAGTTGTTTTAATAACTTACCGTATCTGTCAAAGATATAAATCACTGCATCTGGTTGATCTCCGATACCGTAGATATTCCATGTGTCATTAAAGCCATCATCATTTGGTGTGAAGAAATGTGGGTAATCCATTATTGATACCGGTAAACTTGTTTCTCCACATCCATTAATATCTCTTACGGTTACCACGTGATCTCCTGCGCCTACATCTGTAAAGGTGTATGTACCATCGTTTGGCACGTTAACTTCCCATGGACCATCGTCAATACTAAATTCGAATGCTGAAACACCACTTCCTGTTGCTGTCACTAAAATATTGTGTACTTCAGCAAAGGCTTCTGTTAAGACTTCGGCCTCTAGTGTTGGTGGTTCGCTTTCTTCAACTATAGTTGTTGCTATTGTTTCGCACATCGTTGTACTACTTGAGCTTATGTCCGTAACAATTACAGTATAGTTACCGCCTTGTGTTGGCTCTAAACTACTTCCTGTTTCTCCTGGGATTGTAGTAGTTTCTAATAACCACTCAAAGCTATAATCGGTTGTGTTTAATCCTGTGTCTATTATTGGCGCACTTACTACTTCTGTTCCGTTAGTGTTGATACATAATATGTAACTAGCCTCTAACTCAACTTCTGGTAATGGGTTTACTTGTAATGTTACTTCTGCTGTTTCGTAACACACTGAAGTATCTACCATAGCACCTGTTCCAGAACCATCATCTGCCATAGTATCGTTATCTACACGCACATAAACCACTTGTGGGTTAATCGTGTTTTCATATAACATTGGTAATGGTGATACACCTGCATCTGCATCTGCTTGACTAGCATAGTAGCTTACAATATAGTTTGCTGGATCTTGACCATCTAATACATCAGGATTTAATGTTGTTAAATCAAATGGCATACTGTCGTTTGTAGTATCGCCATCTGTTTCCATAGTATCATCACACAACTCATATAAAATTGGAGTCATATCAGGATTGGCTTGTGCTGCTTCTTGTACTTCGATTGTAAAACTTGTTCGTACATCACAACCAGTTAGGTTATTGGTAATATCTACCGAAATTACCTCTGGGTTAGTGGCATTGGTGTAGTTTGATGGTGTTGCAATGCTAGTCCCATCGGCTGCGAAAAATGTTACTGTAAAATCTGTAGCACTTTGCGTCCCTAAGATTTCGTCTATTTTAGTTTCTAAATCAAAAGCATAAGCCCCATCATTAAATAACTCGCAATAAATATAATCTTCAATTGGGCTAACTTCTGGTAATGGATTAACTATGATATCAAAACTAACAATTGTATAACATCCTGTTCCTCCTGTTCCTGTCTCATCGGTTCCGTTAGTCACACGCACATAAATAGTTTGTGGTGTTATAGCGATTCCTGGATTTGTAGGATCTTCATTGCTATGCATTGTTGGATCAACTATTGGTGTTGTTCCCATTAATGCCTCATCTAAATCTGTGTAGTAACTTAAATGTCTTGGATCACTTGGATTACTTCCTTCTCCGTTTAAAATTACAGCTGCGTCTTGTGTTAAATCAAAAAGCTCTATTAAATCATTTGGTCCTACCACATCTAAATCATCACACAATATAATATCATTTGGATTTTCCAATGGTGTTGGATTTGGTAACACACGGATGGTTAATGTTGTAAATGAGAAACATCCCGTATTAGAATCGGTAACTCTAACATAAACCGTTTGAGGGTTTGCAGGATTAGTTCCCACCATCATGTTGGTATATAATGTTGGGTCTGCAATTACGTTTACATCTGCTTGTGCATCTGCTTGTGTTTCGTAATAAGCAACTGTCCAACTTACGTTTCCTGCTGTGATTTCATCATCTTTAAGTGTTAAATCAAATGTGGCCATGTCATCATTATTTTCATAATAATTAACATCTAATTCGTCACAAATAGCTAATGGTGTTGGTTGTACTAATACTGGTGGGAAATCCACTATTATTTCGAATTGCCCTGTTGTGACACAACCATTGGCATTACTTACCAATCTGACATAGATGGTTTGTTGTCCACTAGTTGTATTGGTATAGTTACCGGTGTTTACTATTGGACTGTTTCCACTTGCTGCGTTTAATGCTGTAGTATGATAGGTTAATGTAAAATCTGCAGGGTTTTGTGTGCCTAAGATTTGTGGTGTCATTACCGTATCAAAATCAAATTGATTAAAACCATCATTATTATCATCACACACAACATAATCGTCTAGTGTTACTGGTACTACAGGAGATAATTGTACTTCTAATGGTAAAACAACTATTGTAAAACAGCCTGTAATATCATTTTCTGCACGTACATATACCATTTGGTTAGTCGCTACAATATTTGTGTATGGACTAATTAATGGGTTGATAGCACTAATAGCGTCTGCTTCTGTTTCGTGGTAGCTAATACTTACGTCTGGTTCTCCATTTAATATACTTGACGTTTGGCTATCCAAATCAAAACTTGCAAAACCATCGTTATCAATATCACATTCCAATAAAGCTGTTGGATTAGCTTCTGGTGATGGTGTTGGGTTAACGTCTAATCTAAAGGTTATTGTACTAACACAACCGGTAATATCATTTTCTGCTCTTACAAATACAGATTGTGCATTAGCGACATTAGTATAAGGACTAAAGATTTGATCTGAAGCGGTTGCATTGTCGGCACCTGCTTGTGTGAAGTAATACGTTAATGTAATTCCTGTTTGACCATTTAAGATTTCTGCATTAGCATCTTCTAAGGTAAACTCTTCCTGCGCTAACGCTGGTACTTCACCTGGTAAATCGTTATCATTACATAAAACTAATGGTGATGCTTGCAATAATACTGGTAATGGATTTACTATTAAGTCCATTGTTGTTATTGTAGAACATCCGTTGGCATTGTCCGCTATTACGACCCAAACAGTATCCATATTGGGTGTCGTATTAGTATAAGCGTTTGGTGTTGCGATGGCATTTTGAGGTACGGCTGCGTCTGCTGCAGTCGCATAATAGGTAATGCTATAATCTGTTGCTGCTAAATCGTTAGTGGCATCGGCATCTAATTGATTAAGTATTTCCGGATTATTTAATTCTAAATCAAATTGCGCTAAACCATCTGCATCCGTATCACAAACTTCTAATGGACTTGGGTCCGTAATTTGTGGTGTAGGATTAACAATTAATACCAACTCTTCAAAACTAGCACAAGACGTGGCAATAGTTGCACTTTCCACACGAACATAAATGGTCTGAGTGTTCTCTGAAATATTATTATATGGACTTGTTACCGGGTTAACATTAAGTAATGCATCACTAGATGTTTCATGATATGTTACTGTTAATCCTGGTGCGCCTGCTGTAATTTCTGCTTCAGCATCTGTTAGCATAAAAACACCATAACCATCACTATCTGGATCACAGAATGTTAAATCTGTAGGGTCAAATGTTACTGGCGCTTGCTCTACTTCTAACTGTAATGTTGTTGTTGTAAAACATGTTGTATTAACATCCATAACTCTTACAAATACAATTTGTGGGTTACTAATATTATC
>NZ_PJBW01000017.1:0-5284 GCF_002836085.1 Olleya sp. 1-3 | reverse complement strand
AAATAAAGCTTGTGGGATTTAAAAAAGCGAATTATATTTGCACCCGCTTAAGGAAATAACATCTTAAGAGACAGAGAAAAAAGTTCATAAACATATTGAATTGACAGCGTAAGAATTTAATTGGAAACGATTATGTTCAAACAAGAGAATAAGCCATTTTAGAGTACTAGATATTTCTTTAATTGTTAAGCATATTAGTCGAAAGACTTTAAAATTTAACGATGAAGAGTTTGATCCTGGCTCAGGATGAACGCTAGCGGCAGGCTTAACACATGCAAGTCGAGGGGTAACATTGTGCTTGCACAGATGACGACCGGCGAACGGGTGCGTAACGCGTATAGAATCTACCTCTTACTAAGGGATAGCCCAGAGAAATTTGGATTAAGACCTTATAGTATGCAGACTTGGCATCAAGACTGCATTAAAGATTACGGTAGGAGATGACTATGCGTCCTATTAGCTAGATGGTGTGGTAACGGCACACCATGGCAACGATAGGTAGGGGCCCTGAGAGGGGGATCCCCCACACTGGTACTGAGACACGGACCAGACTCCTACGGGAGGCAGCAGTGAGGAATATTGGACAATGGAGGCAACTCTGATCCAGCCATGCCGCGTGCAGGAAGACTGCCCTATGGGTTGTAAACTGCTTTTATACAGGAAGAAACACTGCTACGTGTAGCAGCTTGACGGTACTGTAAGAATAAGGATCGGCTAACTCCGTGCCAGCAGCCGCGGTAATACGGAGGATCCAAGCGTTATCCGGAATCATTGGGTTTAAAGGGTCCGTAGGTGGATAATTAAGTCAGAGGTGAAATCCTGCAGCTCAACTGTAGAATTGCCTTTGATACTGGTTATCTTGAGTTATTATGAAGTAGTTAGAATATGTAGTGTAGCGGTGAAATGCATAGATATTACATAGAATACCAATTGCGAAGGCAGATTACTAATAATATACTGACACTGATGGACGAAAGCGTGGGGAGCGAACAGGATTAGATACCCTGGTAGTCCACGCCGTAAACGATGGTCACTAGCTGTTCGAACTTCGGTTTGAGTGGCTAAGCGAAAGTGATAAGTGACCCACCTGGGGAGTACGTTCGCAAGAATGAAACTCAAAGGAATTGACGGGGGCCCGCACAAGCGGTGGAGCATGTGGTTTAATTCGATGATACGCGAGGAACCTTACCAGGGCTTAAATGTAGATTGACAGGACTAGAGATAGTTTTTTCTTCGGACAATTTACAAGGTGCTGCATGGTTGTCGTCAGCTCGTGCCGTGAGGTGTCAGGTTAAGTCCTATAACGAGCGCAACCCCTGTTGTTAGTTGCCAGCGAGTCATGTCGGGAACTCTAACAAGACTGCCAGTGCAAACTGTGAGGAAGGTGGGGATGACGTCAAATCATCACGGCCCTTACGTCCTGGGCTACACACGTGCTACAATGGTAGGGACAGAGAGCAGCCACTGGGTGACCAGGAGCGAATCTATAAACCCTATCACAGTTCGGATCGGAGTCTGCAACTCGACTCCGTGAAGCTGGAATCGCTAGTAATCGCATATCAGCCATGATGCGGTGAATACGTTCCCGGGCCTTGTACACACCGCCCGTCAAGCCATGGAAGCTGGGAGTGCCTGAAGTCCGTCGCCGTAAGGAGCGGCCTAGGGTAAAATCGGTAACTAGGGCTAAGTCGTAACAAGGTAGCCGTACCGGAAGGTGCGGCTGGAACACCTCCTTTCTAGAGAAAGACGATTAAAGAGTAACAAAGTATATAAGATAGTTTATTCTCCTGCTGTTAATTTAAAATCTATTATAGTAGAGTCTCATAGCTCAGCTGGTTAGAGCGCTACACTGATAATGTAGAGGTCGGCAGTTCGAGTCTGCCTGAGACTACTAACTACTATAATTAAAGGAAATTCTAGAAGTTGTCAATTCTAAATAAGTAATTCTGAATAGAACATTCGGGATTCCTATATGGGGGATTAGCTCAGCTGGCTAGAGCGCCTGCCTTGCACGCAGGAGGTCATCGGTTCGACTCCGATATTCTCCACGATCAGTTTAGATACTGGAAACGTTCATTGACATATTGAAAAAAGATACATGAAAAATAATATGAAATTTATTTCATAATTATATATAATATTAAGGATATTAATTTATTAATATTTTTAGTAGAACTCATTAAAAAGCAAATAGTACAATAAGCTAAATAAGAGCGTATGGGGAATGCCTAGGCTCTCAGAGGCGATGAAGGACGTGATAAGCTGCGAAAAGCTGCGAGGATTGGCACATACAATTTGATCCGCAGATATCCGAATGGGGCAACCCAGCATGTTGAAGACATGTTACACCGTAAGGTGAGCAAACCCGGAGAACTGAAACATCTAAGTACCCGGAGGAGAAGAAAACAATAGTGATTCCGTTAGTAGTGGCGAGCGAACGCGGATTAGCCCAAACCATAAATGTTACGGCATTTATGGGGTTGTAGGACTGCAATATTTGAGCTGTAATGAATTAGAATAGTTTGGAAAGACTAACCAAAGAGGGTGATAGTCCCGTATAAGTAAAGAACAGTAAGATAGCAGTATCCTGAGTAGTGCGGGACACGAGTAATCCTGTATGAATCAGTCGGGACCATCCGATAAGGCTAAATACTCCTGAGAGACCGATAGTGAACTAGTACCGTGAGGGAAAGGTGAAAAGAACCCTGAATAAGGGAGTGAAATAGATCCTGAAACCATACGCTTACAAGCGGTCGGAGCCCTTTGGGGTGACGGCGTGCCTTTTGCATAATGAGCCTACGAGTTACCGTTGCTAGCAAGGTTAAGTGATTAAGTCACGGATCCGTAGCGAAAGCGAGTCTGAATAGGGCGCTTTAGTTAGTAGTGGTAGACGCGAAACCGTGTGATCTACCCATGGGCAGGTTGAAGCTATAGTAACATATAGTGGAGGACCGAACCGGTTGACGTTGAAAAGTCTTCGGATGACCTGTGGGTAGGGGTGAAAGGCCAATCAAACTCGGAAATAGCTCGTACTCCCCGAAATGCATTTAGGTGCAGCGTTGATTTATAGTTTTATAGAGGTAGAGCTACTGATTGGATGCGGGGGCTTCACCGCCTACCAATTCCTGACAAACTCCGAATGCTATAAAATGTTAATCAGCAGTGAGGGCATGGGTGCTAAGGTCCATGTCCGAAAGGGAAAGAACCCAGACCATCAGCTAAGGTCCCAAAATATATGTTAAGTTGAAAAAACGAGGTTGAACTGCTTAGACAGCTAGGATGTTGGCTTGGAAGCAGCCATTCATTTAAAGAGTGCGTAACAGCTCACTAGTCGAGCGGTTCGGCATGGATAATAATCGGGCATAAACATATTACCGAAGCTATGGACTTGTAAAAGTGGTAGGGGAGCATTGTAGTGGCGTTGAAGGTGTTCTGTGAGGGATGCTGGAGTAGCTACAAAAGAAAATGTAGGCATAAGTAACGATAATGCGGGCGAGAAACCCGCACTCCGAAAGACTAAGGTTTCCTCAGCTATGCTAATCAGCTGAGGGTTAGTCGGGACCTAACGCGAACCCGAAAGGGGTAGTGGATGGACAACAGGTTAATATTCCTGTACCTGCTCTCATTAAAAGTGACGGAGGCGAAAAGTTAGTGCGCACAGACGGAATTGTGCGTTGAAGGGAGGGGTAACCCCCCGATAGTACACTAAGACTACGGTCGCGGTGATAATCTAGCAAATCGACTTCCAAGAAAAGCGAGAGAAGCAGCCCGTACCCTAAACCGACACAGGTAGTTGGGATGAGAATTCTAAGGAGCTCGAGAGATTCATGGCTAAGGAACTAGGCAAAATAGACCTGTAACTTCGGGAGAAAGGTCGCCACCCTTCGGGGTGGCCGCAGTGAAAAGGTCCAGGCGACTGTTTATCAAAAACACAGGGCTATGCTAAATTGAAAGATGACGTATATGGCCTGACACCTGCCCGGTGCTGGAAGGTTAAGTGGAGGGTTTAGCTTCGGCGAAGATCTCAAATGAAGCCCCAGTAAACGGCGGCCGTAACTATAACGGTCCTAAGGTAGCGAAATTCCTTGTCGGGTAAGTTCCGACCTGCACGAATGGTGCAACGATCTGGACACTGTCTCAGCCATGAGCTCGGTGAAATTGTAGTATCGGTGAAGATGCCGATTACCCGCTGTGGGACGAAAAGACCCCGTGCACCTTTACTATAGCTTAGTATTGGTTTTGGATAAGTAATGTGTAGGATAGGTGGGAGACTTTGAAGCGGCGTCGCTAGGCGTTGTGGAGTCATTGTTGAAATACCACCCTTTGCTTGTCTAGAGTCTAACCTTCAATGAAGGGACAGTGCTTGGTGGGTAGTTTGACTGGGGTGGTCGCCTCCAAAAGAGTAACGGAGGCTTCTAAAGGTACCCTCAGCACGGTTGGTAATCGTGCGTAGAGTGCAATGGCATAAGGGTGCTTGACTGAGAGACCTACAAGTCGATCAGGTTGGAAACAAGAGCATAGTGATCCGGTGGTTCCGTATGGAAGGGCCATCGCTCAAAGGATAAAAGGTACGCCGGGGATAACAGGCTGATCTCCCCCAAGAGCTCATATCGACGGGGGGGTTTGGCACCTCGATGTCGGCTCGTCACATCCTGGGGCTGGAGAAGGTCCCAAGGGTTGGGCTGTTCGCCCATTAAAGTGGCACGCGAGCTGGGTTCAGAACGTCGTGAGACAGTTCGGTCTCTATCTACAGTGGGCGTTAGAAATTTGAGTGGATCTGACTCTAGTACGAGAGGACCGAGTTGGACTAACCTCTGGTGTATCTGTTGTTCCGCCAGGAGCATTGCAGAGTAGCTACGTTGGGAAGGGATAAGCGCTGAAAGCATATAAGCGCGAAACCCACCACAAGATGAGATTTCTTTAAAGGGTCGTAGGAGATGACTACGTTGATAGGTCATAGGTGTAAAGGCAGTAATGTCATAGCCGAGTGATACTAATAACCCATAGGCTTATTGTACGCCTGTTTTTTATAAAGTTCAATATAGATTTTCATGAATCATTTTTTCAATATGTTATTTTATACGGTTAAGTAGTTACTACTACATACACCGAAAGATTTAAGGTGATTATAGCGATGGGGCTCACCTCTTACCATTCCGAACAGAGAAGTTAAGCCCATTTGCGCCGATGGTACTACATTGTGGGAGAGTAGGTCGTCGCCTTTTTAGAGAACCCTTCATATTTATTTATGAAGGGTTTTTTTGTGCCTTATACTCAAATAAAT
>NZ_PJBW01000016.1:0-8071 GCF_002836085.1 Olleya sp. 1-3 | reverse complement strand
ATTGTGTATGGTTAGTTGCGTGATTTAAGGAACTAAGTTAGCAAATAAATCACAGATAGAATATTCCGCAGGAATGTTCGTAAGTAGGCTTAAAACTAGCAATTAATTATACGCGGTGTTGTGTATAGTGCTTTTGTTCATTTTTATAGTTTTCCATAAAATTATAATTCCGATTAATGCTATTATCAAACCGCCAATTAAAAAAGCCATTCCATAACCTTCAGCAAATATTCCGCAAAAGTAATTCAGATATCTGTTTATTATTCCGTCAGAGTAAATTCCAGTAGCAGATATTCCAAATGTCAAAATGAGAGCTACTATTGAATTTATGATTCCGAATTTGTTTTTCCAGTTTATAAGTCCAACAATTAAAATTCCGATTAGTAGACTTGCTATAGTCCAGTATGCTTGGTTAATAAAAAAATCTCCAACTCTAACATCAGTCAGCGATTCAAATTTTCCCCAATCTTCATTCATTAAAGCATCGAATTGATTTCCGTTATATGCCACGTACAATCGGTCAATTCCGCTTATGATAAAAATCAGAGCGAAACATTCTAATAAAATCAGTTTTAAGTTAAATTTCTGGATCATTTTAGGCATTGTACACAACGTTGTTGTATATGGTTTGTTGCGTATTTTAAGCACTAAAGCTAGTAAATAATTACCGACCAAGAAAGTCCGCGAGGACTTTCGTAAGCAGGCTATAACTAGCAATAAATTATATACGGTGTTAGCTACAGTATTTTATTAAAATTTGACTCTTTCAAGTCTATCCTTTTTTAATTTTTCAAGTATTGATTGTCTTTCGTGTTTATAATCAAATTCCTCATCAATTATACTAATATATTTTGATTTGTTAAAATACCAATTAACAGTTTCTCCATTAGATTCTACTAAAAAATCTCCAACTACATATTGAGCAACAGAATGAAAAATCATAACTGAAACAATCGCCAAAACTTTTTCTATGTCATTATTTAATTCACGTAACTCTTGAATTCCTTCATAGCCTATTGTTCTTCCAATTTCCGCTTTTGCTAATCTTTCTCGAATTTGATATGAACTAGAATGTGAATATTTACATAGATAACCATATAATCGTTTTGTCTCAGTCTTAAATTCCTCTTCTTTGTCTTTTAGATAAAAGAACTTTAATGTATTAATAGGATTAATATTTGAAGAATTTAATAGTTTCTCATATTCATCTATTTGGTCTTCAAAACTTTGTTTGGTTGTATTATTTACAATTAAACAACTTTTTATAGAAAGCTCAATTAAATACCTCAATTCTCTTCTACAAGTATTTGAAATTCCTTCTTTTGCTAGAATCTCAATTGAAATTACGGATTGAAGAATATCATCAATCATTCGTAAGAAGAAATTTCTTTCTCCACTAACACCATCTCTAGCTGAATTCATATGAGAAAATGACAAGCAATAGATAATAGATTTTCTCATTTTGAGTAATCTATTCCATTCATTCTTATATTCTTCAGAATCTAGTTCTTCCTGAATTTTATCTTTATTCATTTTAAGTTTGAGTAGGTTTTATATTGTAGCTAACGGTCTCGTATAAGAATAGTTGCGGGTTTGCGTGCGAGGAATTTCCGAAGGAAATTCAGACGTAGTAAACTTGCAACGACCTTTGGTTAAGCCCAAAACAGAGCGATTATTTTTATACATTGTTGTAAAACGTTTTTTATTCAGTTCAATTGATTACCAGTTATATCCAACACCGACATATTTAATTTTCTTTTCGGCAAAAAAGTTTTTATAATTCATAACTTCTTTTCGTACTTCAATTAGGTCCTTTTCAATTTTTGATTTATCGAGAATCCAAACTTCTTTCGTATTCCCATTTGTCCAGACAATGTTTTTTTCTCGATGTTTTACGTTAATTCCATTTATCCAACCACTGCATTCTGGAATTCCACAATTACACGAAAAAATATAATATTCTCCATCAGTTTCTAAACTTTTTAGGAAAGCATCAACATCAATAATATCACTCATTTCCGAATAAGGCTTTATTCCATTTATTCGTATTTCTAAATCTCCTTGAAACCAAATATCTTGTGCACCCAATTGACAAGCCTGAACTAACAATTCGATATTTATGCTATCTAATTTTTCTTTCATAATTTAATCAGAGAGTGATTTGTCAAATGTTTTACAACGGTTTAGGACATGAAAAGTTGCGATTTTGAAACCTCAATTTTCCAAGTTTTAAAGTTAGCATTTTTTTGTTTTAGAAACATTCTAATTTAGAAGATTAAGCAATTTTTTATGTGCATTGTTGTAATTTAGCGGCTTTTCATTCTGGTGCTAAAAATCAGACCGTTTCAACTTTCAAATCCGTAATAATTGTCAAAATCCTTGAATTTATCTTTCTAGTTTAATTTTATCATTCTACTTTTCCGTTTCAATGAGTTTTCTCGGAATCAATACTCATTTTCTCTGTTTTACTCGACTTTCTCCGTTTTAACTTATAATTCCGCTATTGTGCTAAAATCATTTCGCTCCGCCGAGTTTTTTGTAATTCGATTTTCAGATTCGTTGCTCAAAATAGAGTAGAAGTGGTTTTCAATTATTTCTATCTCAATAGTTTTATCGGCTCGTGACTCTGTTAGTTTATGATTTTAAATTTATCAAACTAAAATTGTGGATTTCCGACTGGAAATCCGCCGTTAATTACAACGCTGTTGTGTATGGTTAGTTGCGTGTTTAAGCAACTAATTTAGTAAACAAAAACGAACGCGAGAAAATTCCGAAGGAATTTTCCAAATAAGCACTTGCCAAAGCAATTAATTATACACGTTGTTGTATGCAGTTTTTATTCATTTATTAATTCTTCCAAAATTTTCTCAAAGTGTTCAATTACTAAATTCAAATTGTCACCACTTCCAATTCCGCCTTCGATATATTTTATAAAACCATTTTTGTCAATAAAAATATTTTCGGGATATGGTTTAGTCCCGATTTCTTTGATAAATTCTTTTTTATTAGTTAAATGAGTAAAGTTAAATTCCTTTTTATTCAAGAATTTGATAACATCTTCGTTATTGTCAAAAGTTAAGGCTACGAAATTAACTTTATCAGCATATTTTGATTTTAAGAGATTTAGTGCAGGCATTTCCTCAATACATCCACGACAACCAATAAACCATAAATTTACGAGAGTAGGTTTATCTTGTTTTCCGCCAATTACAATCTCTTCACCTTCGAGAGTTTTGTGCTTTTTCTCTGTAATTTCTAGTCCGATTTTTTCAAAATTATCAGACCTAATCAAATATTCATTACCAATTCTTAAGTCATATTCGAAAGGTCTAATTATTGAATCTCCACTTTTAATAATTTTTTTAAGCTTTGAAGTAACTCGAATTTCTTTTAGTAATGAGTCTCTTGTTTGTTTGATGTCGGACGGATTTGTTATTTCTATTATTGAATCAGATACTTTTAAATATAAATCTCCAATAAATTTATCGTATTCAAGAGTCGTATAAATTTCATTTGTGTAAAGATTTTTGTAAAAGTTTGGTTCTTTTTCACTACAACTGAATATTAGAAAAGTGAGTGCAAATAGAAGTTTAATTTTGTTCATTATATTCTTATAGTTTACAGATTGGTCAAATTGCATACAACGTTGTTGTATATGGTTTGTTGCGTGGTTTAAGCACCTAAATTAGTAAATAATTATTGACCAAGAAAGTCCGCGAGGACTTTCGCAAGTAGGCAAAAAGCCAGCAATAAATTATATACGGTGTTGTACAACGTTTTTTATTTCATTATTTCTCCGATTAAATCTTTGTCGACTTTTTCGGTGTTCAATTTTATATATCGATAGGATTTGACTTTAGAAATTTCAAGTTCCAAAATCAAAATTCTGTTTTTATTCGAATAGACAATTCCATTCTCAAAATTCAGATAGTTTACTCCGAATTCCGATTCCAATTCCGTTTTTGTTAGTCCAACCAGATTAGCTTTCCCTAATTCCAAATCTTTATTAAAAATTCTCAATTCAATCAGAATTTCAGTTTCGTCTTCGTAAGTGTGTTTGTTCTTTCCGTGTTTAAACACAACTATTTGGTCAATTCTTTTTGAGTCAGTAAAATTTTTAGTTGGATAATTATAAGTATAGAATATTGAGTCTTTAATTTTTGGCTCAAAGTAGTAATCCGTTCCATTACTTACGCCAGTTGTTGTGTAATTTATGTTTTTTGATTTTTTAAATTTCTGTAAGTCAATTGGATTTTCAAGTAAAGAATTCAGATTTTGATTTTTCAGATACTTTTCTTTTTCCGTTTTATCTGGTTCAGGAAGCAATTCAAATCTGTCAGGATTTGGTTCATTTTTTTTTCTTTCAGTTACATCTTTGCAACTTAAAAAAGTAAGAAATAATATTGTTAAAATTCCAATTTTCATTGTTTCGGTAAATGTTGTACAACGTTTATGTATAAGAATAGTTGCGGGTTTGTATGCGAGGATTTTCCGAAGGAAAATCAGACGTTACAAACACGAAACGACCTTTGATTAAGCACCAAGCCGCAATTATTTTTATACGGTGTTGCCAACAGTATTTTATTTTTTCCGATTATGAAATTCAGTCAGAATTTTTTGTTTTTCCAATTCCGAAAGTCCAAAATCAGTTATTAATTCAGGTCGAAAAGGTGGAATTCGGTTGTCAATCATTAAAACATTTTGAACCAAATATTCGCCAACTTTCAATTCGTTTCCTAAACAACCAGATTGATAATAAACAGAATAAATCGTGTCATTAATCGCATTTGAAATCAGTTCATGTTTGTTTTTGAAATTCTTTTTTCTCAATAATCCCTCGTAAGCAATTGCTTTGATATTCCCATTTGGAAATTCCGTAAGATTTAGAAGTTCAGATTCCGTAGCATTTTCCATAATCCATTTTCTACTTTCTATTTCTTCAGGCATTGCTCGTCCATTTCCACCAATTCCACTTGAAATGGATTGATATTCATAAACACTAATTGAATCTTTTACGTTGCTTTGAATTCCGTTCCAATTAAACGTCCAACTTTTTTCGTAGCCAGAAGTCAACGCAGCAATAATTCCAATTCCGAGTATTGTCAAAATTGGAAATAAAATCGAAAACCGACTTCGTTTGTTGTTATTTCTGCGTTTTTTCATATTGTTGGCAACGGTTACGTATAAGAATAGTGCGGTTTTGTGTGCGAGGATTTTCCGCAGGAAAATCAGAAGTAGCAAAACAGCACGAACTTATGATTAAGCACTAAACTACGCATTATTTTTATACGATGTTAGCTGGCGTTTTTTTCTTTATAATTCCGTTCAAACTCTCCGAATATTTTATTCAAATCAGTTCGTTCAGATTTAGTTATTTCATATTCTAAATCATCTAATATTTCTTTGATTATATAATATTCATCAAGGTTTTTTATTTTTCCTTTTTCGAGTACCTTTTTTGGCACATTTCTAATTTGGGAAGTCAGAATATTTATTGATGGGAAATTTTTAGAAATCAGACTGTTATTTAGTTCCGTTTTTAAGTTAGATGGCAAATCCTTAAGTCCAGTTAGAGAATCTCTTAAACCTTCTCTCAAACCTCTTCTCGCTAAAGAATCACTTTCCTTTTCCCAGTTCAGCAATACTTTTATAGGCGAAAATTCAGCATTCGGATCCACTTTTGCGTATTTCGCTTCAAATTCCCAAATTATTTTGAAAACTCCTTTATAAAATTCGTAATTCGATTTATTAATTTTCATCGTTCTTCAAATGACAGCTAACGGACGTGTGTAATGTTAGTTGCGTGTTTTAATTCACTAAGTTAATAAAAAAACTTTTGTTTATTTAAAAATAACCAAAGAACTCTAAACAAGCGATTACTAGCAATTAATCTTACACGTTGTTGTTTGCAGGTTAATGAAAATACAATTTTTCTTTTTAAAAAAGCTCAAACAAAAAAATATTTATAAAGATTGGAGTCCTACTGTCCTTGATAAAATAAGCAATGCCCTTAATTTAGAAATAAAGAATTTTATGATTAAAATTGGTAAAAAAAAACACAGAACAAAAAAATATTCATAACAATGCTGTGGCGATAGCTACTGACCTAAATAAAAATACACCACCCTTCATTAAATTCTTTATTTTGTATTCCTAAAAATTGTATTTTCTTTTCCATCTCGATTCCTGTTCGTGATTTTTAACCTGATAAACCAAAGATTTGTAAAATCCTAAAACCACTTGCAAACAACGTTGTTGTATATGGTTTGTTGCGTGTTCTAAGCAACTAATTTAGTAAATAATTACGGACAAAGAAAGTCCGCGAGGATTTTCGTAAGTAGGCTAGAACTAGCAATAAATTATATACGGTGTTGTAGCCAGTTATTTGATTGTTATTATTTCGCTTTCCCAATTATTATTTTTCCTATGGATGATTAATAATCCGTCTTCATTAGTTGTCAATTTAGATTTTAGTTCTCCCTTGTTATTTATAAAACAACTTTTTCCTCCAGCTTCTATGTTCCAGTGTTCTCCGTTAAAATTTGACATTAAAATATTTAACGAATACTTTTTAGCGTAGTTTTTTAATTTTTCTATTCCGCTGTCAATTCCATTTTTAGAGTAAAAGATACTCGGTAAATAAAATGTATTATTAAGTTCACAAGATTTTTTCGGATGTAGTTCATTTTCTATATCTGCACAAATTGCAAAAGAAAATCTTTCTTCATTAATTTCTATAATTGGATTATTTTCAAAAGAAGGTTCAAAATATCGTTCCTCTCCGTCGTGAAGATATTGTTTTGTGTAAATTTTAATCAAATTATTTGGCAGGAAAATAAAAGAGCCAATGTGCATTTTGTTGTCAATTTTTATAGGTGCTCCTACAACGATTGTTATATTCTTTTCGACTGCATTTTTTTTCAAAGTGTTTAACTTTTTATCAAATTCAGTCATTGAAAGTTCTCTCGCTTTTTCTCTACAATATCCAGTTATAGACATTTCAGGGAAAATAATTAAATTAACTCCATTTTTAGAAGCTAAATCAATCATTTTGTAATGAGTTTCTAAGTTCTGATTAATCTCTCCAATTGTTGATTTAATCTGTGCTGATGCTATTTTCAATTTAGGTTGGGTTTTAATTGGCTACAACGTGCTTGTGCATGACTTAGTATGCGTTGTTAAGCAACTAAATTAATAAATAAAAACTAACCATTAGTGAAATTCGGCAGAATTTCACGATACGCATAAAGCAAGCATATTAATTATGCACGTTGTTGCCACGCGTGGAATTTCGCTAATATTTTCACATGATCAAAGTCATTCCGTTTGAGTGAAATTCAACACAACAGTTGGAATTCGGCAATAGATTCATCCGCTTTCAATTCGGTTTTGAGTGAGGTTCAATAGTCGGAATTTCACACAAAGCTGCTCAAATTCCGCAAACTATATAAATTCCGTTTCATTATAATTCCGCAAGAGTGAAATTCAGTTTACAGTAAGTTTTTCGGAGTTTGAGTCGGCAGGAATTCGGTTATTTTAAAGTCTAGTTTTTTCAGTTTGAGTGGAATTCCGCTATGCTTGGCAACGTGCTTGTGCATGACTTAGTATGCGTTGTTAAGTCAACTAAATTAATAAATAAAAACTAACCATTAGTGAAATTCGGCAGAATTTCACGATAAGCATAAAACAAGCATATTAATTATGCACGTTGTTGCCACGCGTGGAATTTCGCTAATTATTTCACATAATCAATGTAATTCCGTTTGAGTGAAATTCAACACAACAGTTTGAATTCGGCAATAGATTCATCCGCTTTCAATTCGGATTTGAGTGAGGTTCAATAGTCTGAATTTCACACAAAGCTGCTTAAATTCCGCAAACTATATAAATTCCGTTTGATCCGAATTCCGCAAGAGTGAAATTCAGTTTACAGTAAGTTTTTCGGAGTTTGAGTCGGCAGAAATTCGGTTATTTAAAGCCCTATTTTTTCAGTTTGAGTTGAATTCCGCTATGCTTGGCAACGTGTTTGTGTATGGTTAGTTGCGTGGTTTAGCAACTAAGTTAACAAACT
>NZ_PJBW01000015.1:0-30002 GCF_002836085.1 Olleya sp. 1-3 | reverse complement strand
TAACGATAGCTGATAAATCTAATTGCGTAACTACACCATCTTCATCTGTGTAATCTATATTAGTATTATCTGGATTAAGCGCAATAGTTGTTAGTGTTTCTAAGTTAGCAACATCTAAAGTCGTTGTTACACCATCTTCGTCTGTATAAGTAAAAGTTCCGTCGTTGTTATCTACGATAGTTGTTAATGCTTCTAAGTTTGCAACAATAGCTGACAGGTTTAATTGCGTAACTACACCATCTTCATCGGTATAATCAATGTTAGTGTTGTCAGGATTAAGTACTATTGTTGTTAATGTTTCTGCGCTATTTGTATCAACAGTAGTAATCGTTCCGTCTTCAGAGGTGTAGGTAAACGTCCCATCTGCGTTGTTTATAAGTGTTGTTACTGTTTCTAATGCGGATACATCTAATGTTATAGGCGTCCCATTGCCATTATCAAAAGTATATGTGCCATCGCCATTATCAATCAGAGCAGATTTTATAATAGTAGTAATCGCGCCATCTTCACTGACGTAGCTAATTGTACCATCATTGTTATCTACAAGTTGTGTAATGGTTTCGTTAGCCATAACATCAACACAAAGACTAGTCCAAGTGTTATTGTTAAACTGAAACAAGCAATTTGCATCTGTATTGTAGACTATAGCTCCGTTTAAAGGTGTGATAGCATTCATTTCTGCATCAGAAATTCGTGTTACGACTAAAGCCTTGTCTGAGCTTTCTAATTCTAAGATAGAATTTTGGTCAATAGTTTGTGGATTGTCACCTATTTTGACTTGGGCAAATAAGTTTGTTGTCAAAAAAAAGGATAGTACTAGTAAAAACTTTTTCATTAATTCGGGAGTTTAAACCGAAAATAAGAATGATTCCTTGTTTTTTAAGTAAAATAGTTCTATTTATTGGGCGGTAATCGGTGAAAAGCAAATAAATCGGCTAAAAAACATAAAAAATAATTGAAATAATTGTTTGTATATTGGAAATAAGTTCTATTTTTGCCATCGGAAATGCGAGAGTAGCTCAGTTGGTAGAGCGTCAGCCTTCCAAGCTGAATGTCGCCAGTTCGAACCTGGTCTCTCGCTCTAAAAGCTTCATCATAACGATGAAGCTTTTTTTATTTCAATTCATTTAAGAAAGTTCCTGTTTCTACTTCATAAGGTTCGCTATCATATTCAAAAATTCTTGCAGTTAATGTGCCTTTAAGTTCTATAGACTGCCCATTTACTTTTAGCCAACTACCTTCACGTAATCCAACGACTGGTTGTGTGTTAAATTGATGAAACTCTTTTATTCTAGTTTCTCTAGTTTCTCCCATGTGTGTACTGTTGGTGTCGGGATCCAAATAATGAGGATTAATATTAAAAGGCACGAACCCTAAAGTTTTAAAGCTTGGAGGATACACAATTGGCATATCATTAGTGGTACGGATGTTTAATCCACAAATGTTGCTTCCAGCGCTAGTTCCTAAATATGGTGTTCCGCTATTGATAGCACTTTTTAATGGCTCCAATAATTTGTATTGATACAATGCGCTAACTAAGACAAACGTGTTTCCACCACCTGTAAATATCCCTTTTGCATTGGCAATAGCTTCAGCAGGATTTTTAAAGGTGTGTAAACCTGTAACTTTTATATCAATTTTAGCAAAAGCTTCTGCTGCTTTTTTTGTGTAATCATCATGAGATATACCACTTGGACGTGCGTAGGGAATAAAAATAATGTCTTTTATATCTTTAAAGTGAATTTTTAAAGCGTCAAGTAAATAATCAAGATAGGCACCTGAATGCAAGGTTGAAGTACTTGCTATTAATAATTGTTTCATATATATAGTTTTTGTAAATTTAGTTATTAGAAGCTTTTAACAAAAGATTATAGAGGCTTTACATTAACATTAAGAGTAAAAGTTTTTAATTTACGTAAAATCAACCAACATGAAATCATATTTAATTGCATTTTTATTATTGACCTTTAGTTTTGCGTCAGCTCAAGACTCTACACGAGTAGAAATAAAAGGTAAAATTATTATTGATTCTCCCGACGTAGAAGGCATCACGGTGTACAATTCATCTTCTAATAGAGGGACTATTACTGATGAAAAAGGTGAATTTACTATAAAAGCCATGTTGAATGATAAAATTAGTGTGGCAGCACTTCAGTTTAAAGATTTTAATGTTGTGGTAGCACAAGAAGTTATAGATTTTAAGCAAATGAATGTCTACTTAGTAGAGCAAGTTAATAAGTTAGATGAAGTTGTTATTTTACCTTATAATTTAACAGGTATTTTAAAGGAAGATGTGTCAAGTGTAAAAACATTTAACGCTAATATGGATGCGATTTACTTTGGTGTTGATGATATTAGTTTGTATGAATTTGCAGATGACTCGTATAGTAAGGTTGATAACTTAGCAGCAATGAGTCAAAACGAAAGAATAAGATACCAAGCAGATGGTATGGCTATTCTAGGTGGTTTGGTTGGTTTGATTTTTAAAAAGAAAGACAAGAAGAATAGAAATAATAATAGTACAGAACCAATAGAGGTTTTAGCATTGTCTGATGTTTATAATCACGATTATTATACTCTAAATTTTAAAATACCAGAAGATCAGGTAGAAGCTTTTATAGCTTTTGTGGAAACTAGTGATTTTGATAGCACTCTTTTAGATAATGGAAAAGAGATGGAGCTAATTGAGCATCTTAACTCAGAAAGTAAAAAATTTTTAAAGACAACCATTGAAAAGGACTAAGCTAATTTTAAGGTTAGTTTGTTTTTTTATTATCTCTACAGTCCATGCTCAAAAAGTTGAGTTATCTGGATTAATAGATGGGGACGATGATGTTGAGGGGGTACATATTTTAAATAAAACATCCCTGACCAATGCAACATCGGACGTTAAAGGTGCCTTTACCATATCTGCAAAAGTAAATGACACTATAATATTTACCGCAATACAATACAAAACGTTGTTTAGGGTAGTTACTGATAGTGATATAGCGTTAAAATCTTTACAAGTAAAATTAGAGGTTTTTGTTAACGAATTGGACGAAGTTTACCTAGCTAGATCGTTATCTGGAAACTTAACGGATGATGTCTTAACTTCTACTGCTAAACCTAAAATTAATTTTTACGACGTCGGAATTCCTGGTTATAAAGGCAAGCAAAAAACACAATCCGAGAGGCGTTTGTTTGAAGCCACGACAGGTGGAGGGATAATTCCTTTAAATCCAATTATCAATGCAATAACTGGACGTACTAAAAGATTAAAGGCACAAATTCAATTAGAAAACGACGATGCTTTGTTGGCCAGGTTAAAGGATGATTTGTCGATTGATTTTTTTAAAACTCATCCGCTAGAAGAAAAGCATCATGTAGAGTTTTTCTATTTTGTACAAGAAGACCCAGATTTTAGAAGTAAGTGCAGTAAGAATAACTTAGATGCTTTTGCATTTTTCAAAAAAAAATTAGAGCAATACAAGTTAAATTTATCAGAAAAAGAATAAAATAACAATTGGAATGCTTTTTGTCATTATTCAATTAAATTTGTAATTATAATTAAACTTCATGAAGCCATTTAAATATATTTTATTAGCTAGCCTGTTTGCGTTGTTCTCTTTTTCAGGGATACATAAATACTATGTTAGTATTACGCAAATCGAATATGTAAAAGAGAAGCAATCGGTACAGATAATATCACGAATTTTTGTCGATGATATCGAAAAATTGATCCGTAAACGTTATGATGAAAAGGTGACATTGAATGATGGTCAAGACGAGGTAATAATTGATAGCTATATAAAGAAGTATCTTTTAGAAAAGATGTTTATCAAGATTAACGGAACACCAGCAATGTTGAAATTTATAGGAAAAGAGTATGATGATGACATTATGCGCTGTTATCTAGAAATTGAAAATGTAGCTTCTATTAAAAGTATTGAGATTCAAAACAAGGTCTTATTTGATATTTTTGAAGATCAAAAAAATATTGTACGAAACAATATTAATGGTAAAAACAAGACTTTTGTTTTAATACCACATAAAGATAAAGGTTTGTTAAACTTTTAACAAACATTTTATTCAACGTTAATTTTTGTTAAATTCACGTCCTTAAAGTAACAACCACTCACAAATGAAAAAACTAAAGTATTTATTTCTTTCAGCATTTTTTGTGTCTATAAGTGCCTTTGCACAAGACCAAAAAGAAGATAAGAAAGAGCCTCAGCAAGGTCACACAAACAACAACAAGTTCAAGCAGTTGTATGAAGAGTTTTCAACACCTAATATGTATAGAGCAGCTTCGGGTGCTCCGGGTGCTGCTTACTACCAGCAACAAGCAGATTATAAGATGGACTTAGAGCTTGATGATGTTAATGCAAAATTATCAGGTTACGAAACTATTACGTATACTAACAACTCGCCAGATAACTTAAGTTATTTATGGGTTCAGTTAGATCAAAATATGCGTGCTAAAGATTCGAAAACACCATTAATTAGTGATGATTCTGCACAGCCTGCAACAACACCAGGTAGTTTTGCAAATAGCTATTTAACGGAAGCTTTTGACGGTGGATTTAATATCCAAGAAGTAAAAGATTCTAAAGGTCGTGCTTTACCGCATATGATTAACCGCACAATGATGCGTGTTGAAATGCCAACAGCATTAAAGTCTGGAGAATCATTTTCTTTTTCTATCAAATGGTGGTACAACATCAATGATCACGTAAATGGTAGAGGACGTTCTGGATACGAGTATTTTCCAGAAGATGATAACAGAGCATATGTTATTGCACAATTCTACCCAAGAATGGCAGTATATAATGATGTAGAAGGATGGCAAAATTCTCAATTCTGGGGACGTGATGAGTTTGCATTACCTTTCGGAAATTTTGAAGTAAATATTACTGTACCTGCAGATCATATTTTAGATGGTACAGGTAAATTGACAAATAGAAAAGACGTGTTCTCAAAAGATATGATGAAACGTTATGAGCAAGCTAAAAAATCTTATGATGAGCCTGTTGTTATAGTAACACAAGACGAAGCAATTGCTAAGTTAAGTACAAAATCAACAAAGACTAAAACATGGAAGTTATATGCAGAAAATGTACGTGATTTTGGTTTTGCAACGTCAAGACGTTACATCTGGGATATGATGAGTGTTAAGATTGGTGGTAAAGATGTTATGGCTGTATCATTATATGGTAAAGAAGGAAACCCATTATGGGAAGACTGGTCTACTAAAGCAGTAGCAAGTACATTAAAGTCTTACTCGCGTATGACTTTTGACTACCCTTACCATAAAGCAATATCTGTACATGCTAAAGAGCAAGGGATGGAGTATCCAATGATCTGTTGGAATTATGGTCGTCCTGATAAAGAAGGAAACTATAATGATAGAACTAAGTTTGGTATGATGTCTGTAATTATTCATGAAGTAGGACATAACTTTTTTCCTATGATTGTAAATAGTGACGAGCGTCAATGGACTTGGATGGATGAAGGTTTAAATACATTTGTACAGTACGTAGCAGAACAAGATTTTGGAAAATGGTATCCAGCAGCATTGTCTGAAGGACAAACAGCTTATCCATCACGTCGTGGACCAGCAGCAAATATTGTAAGATACATGGGTGGTGATCAAGATTATATTGCACCAATTATGACTAAAGGATTAAATACTTACCAGTTTGGTAATAACGCATACAGCAAGCCAGGAACAGCTTTAAATATTCTTCGTGAAACAGTGATGGGAGAGGAGCTATTTGACTATGCTTTTAGAGAATACGCACAACGTTGGATGTTTAAGCACCCAACTCCAGAAGATTTTTTCCGTACAATGGAAGATGCATCTGCAGTAGATTTAGATTGGTATTGGAGAGGATGGTTTTACACAACAGACTATGTTGATATAGGTGTAAAAGATGTAAAAAAGTATTTTGTATCTAATGAGCCTAATGCTGAAATCAAAAAAATAGCAGAACAAAGAGGGATGAAGTTAAGTGACTTACCACCTTTAGTATATTTTGTAGAAGAAGGAAGTGAAGATTTTAATCCGAGTTTAAAAGGTAAAACAGCTTTAGAAAATTCAGCAACTTTAAACGAATATATTATGGACAACTTTACGCCTGCTGAAAGAGCTAAAATAAAAGAACCAAAATTCTTTTACAAAGTAACTTTTGAAAAGCCAGGTGGATTAGTAATGCCGATTATAGTTGAGTACACTTATGCTGATGGAACATCAAAAACGGAAACGTATCCAGCACAAATTTGGAGACTTAATGACAAAGAAGTAAGTAAGACTTTAGCGACCGAAAAAGAGCTAGTAAGTATTACTGTAGATCCTAAATTAGAAACAGCAGATGTGGATGTTTCTAATAACTCTTGGCCAAGAGAAGTAAAGGCTAGTGAGTTTGATAAATTTAAAGATCAAAACAAAAACTAAATAATTAGTTTGTTATAATATTTAAAAGCCCTTAAAACATATGTTTTAAGGGCTTTTTTATGCTTTGTTAGTTAGTCGTGTGTTTGTTGAAATAAAGAATATAGATTACTTTATGCATTATTATTATTATTATTATGCAATTAAAAGGCTGAACATGTCATTACTAAATTACATTTTTAAACGTAGGAGTAAAATGAGAGATATACATAAAGATAAAAAATATTTTAGTGATTATATAAGTAGACACTATAGCGCTCAAGAAATTCTAATTAAAAAATTAAAAAGCAACTTAGTTAAATTAGAAAGAATAGCACCTGTAAAGATGCAGTTGACTAAAGATTATTTGAACATCATTTTTGCTAAATATTCAAGAGGAGATGACATGTTTAATAAAGAGGTGTATTCTATTTTTGAAAACACAGTAAATTTAATGACTGAAAATTGGTCTGAACGTCATCAGAATATTTTATATTATTTAGAAAAAAATAAAGTCATTTATTTAAAACAATACACATTATCTTATCATGTCTTCATGTTAAATATGTTATCTATTGGATATTTACTAAACGTAGATGACTTGCAGTTTCAATTAATAAATGATTTTATAGAAAAAGATGAAATAAAGGATTTTATATATGATTTTTTATTAAGAAGCAAACTACAAGATAAAGCCCCTATTACTGATTCTAATTTTAAAGTATTCTCTGGGTTTAAAGATCCATTCGTAACAATTAAACAAATCATAAATACTTCTAATAATGAAGAAGCGGAAGTTTTGTTGAAAATGTTTTTAGAAAGCGAGTGGCTTAATTTAATAAATAAACATAATTTATATAGTCCACATACTAATAAGTTTAATGTTTACTATGGCTACTGGTGTTTTCCTGCAGCAGCAATAGTAAAAATTAAAGGACTAGACGATAGTAGTTTTAGAGACAATCCATATTATCCAAAAGATTTAATACAATAATTATGAGATTAAAAATAACAATAGGTATGATATGGTTTTGCGTGTTTGGTTTAAACGCACAAATACAATCCATACAGTTGCCTAAAGGCGAAGATGTAATTAGTATATCTAAAACTAGTATTGCACCAATGTATAGTCTTTATATAGATAAAAATGAATCCATTTATCTAGAAGACGAAGCGATTGCATTATCTGATTTGGCTAAAGCCTTAGCGTATAATAGAAGTCAATTAGAGGAGTTACAAAAATTTCAAGTAAAAATATTCTTATATATTGATCAATCTGTTAAATACACTATTGTAGATAAAATTAAAACCGAGTTAGCTTCTGCTAATTTTTATAATTTAGTTTTTAAAACTAATACTATAGAAGATAAAGATCTATTATCTGGTTTTTCAATAAAGAATCATCAGTCATTTTTTCATATAGAAGATATAAAAAAGCGCCTTACTAAAAAAGAAGACGCTAAAATCAAGCGCTATAATGATAGTATAGCTAAACTTAGTAAAGATGAGTCAGATTCGTTTTTAATGTTTCCGCCACCTCCACCACCTGTGGATGATACTTATGAGTTACGTCATAGAGTTTATACCAATCAACAAGAGGTTGTTGATGAGGTTTTAGAAGGGAAAAGCTATAATAAATTTGTGCTAACAAACAGTGGTTTAAAAAATGGAAATAGTAATATTGAAATTAAAGATAACGCTCAGTTTGTAGAAACCTTAAATTCAAAAGATGTTGCCTTTATAAGCTTTGATCAAGAGTTGACTTATTCAAATTATTTTAAGTTTATTACGCTTCGTAGACAATTATTAAAAAAAGGATTGGTTACCAAACCCTATTTAGAGTTGTCAAACGAGATAATCAAAATTCATAAAAAGGCTAATATTAAATTCTAGCATAAAAAAAAGCGACTACTTGTTTAAAGTGGTCGCTTTTTTAAAAATATATAATGATTAATATAAATCTATTATAAAATTATTTCTCCATTCCCGGAGGATATTTCTCCATTATTTTAGCAACAAACTCCTTGATGCGTTCTTCTTTCTTTTCTACATTTTTAGAAAGGTAACCGGTACCTTGACCTTGCCAAACCAATTCTTTTTTATTAGCATCAATTAAATCTACAAATAATACACCTTGTGTAGATGTTGATATATTTGGTTGCGAATTCCAACCCCATCCCCAACGTGGTCCGCCCCAACCCCAAGCGCCTGCGCCCCAAGAATTATTGTATACATCAACACGTTGATTAGATTTTGTAAAGATGCTAACTAATACGTCTGGCTTTTCAGACTTAGTAAACCCTTTTGCTAATAATTCAGATTCAATAGCACGAAGGATTCTTCGTTTGTCTAAATCACTGATTTCAGCTTTGTCTATTCCTGATTTAAAAAATGCAAAGGTTTTGTAATTGTTAAAATCTACAGCTTTGTCATAATCGGCAGCAACTTTAACAGAACTACAAGATGTTAGTGCTATAGCGACTAAGACGATAGGTAACAGTTTCATAATTTTTTTCATAGCAATATTGTTTTAAAGTGAATTTAATAAATCTTCATCAACTAGATTAGGTAACGTTACTCTTAAATTAGGTTCAATAGCCATAGCGCGTTTTATTGCAAAAATAGCTTCGTCATTTCTGGCCCAACTTCGTCTTGAAATACCATTATTAACGTCCCAAAATAGCATTTGTTTTAATCGTTTTGATGCTTCCTTACTACCATCAAGAACCATACCAAATCCACCGTTAACAACTTCTCCCCAGCCAACACCACCACCGTTGTGTATACTTACCCAAGTAGCGCCTCTAAAACTATCGCCTATTACGTTTTGAATAGCCATATCTGCTGTAAATCTTGAGCCATCATAGATGTTAGAAGTCTCACGATACGGGCTGTCTGTTCCTGATACATCATGATGGTCTCGTCCTAATATTACAGTATCAATCTCTCCGTTTTTAATAGCTTGGTTAAAAGCTTCGGCAATTTTCATACGCCCTTCTGCATCAGCATATAATATTCTTGCTTGAGAGCCTACAACTAGTTTGTTGGCTTGTGCACCTTTAATCCATTGGATATTGTCAGCCATTTGTTGCTGGATTTCTGGAGGTGATTGTTTTTTGATGTCTTCTAATACTTGACAAGCAATAGCGTCTGTTTTGGCTAAATCTTCAGGTTTTCCTGACGCACAAACCCATCTAAAAGGACCAAAGCCATAATCAAAACACATAGGGCCCATAATATCTTGTACGTAACTTGGGTATCTAAAATCAATACCATTCTCAGCCATTATATCTGCTCCTGCTCTAGATGCTTCTAGTAAAAAGGCATTACCGTAATCAAAAAAGTATGTTCCTTTTGCAGTATGTTTATTAATAGCAGCAGTATGACGTCTTAATGTTTCTTGAACCTTTTCTTTAAACAATTCAGGATTGTCAGCCATCATTACATTAGCCTCTTTAAAAGAGAGGTCTGCAGGATAATATCCTCCAGCCCATGGATTGTGTAAAGAGGTTTGATCACTTCCAAGATCAATATGGATATTTGCTTTGTCAAAGGTTTCCCAAACGTCTACAATGTTTCCTAAGTAGGCGATTGATATGGTTTCTTTTTCGGCTTTAGCCTTAATAACACGATCTACTAATTGGTTTAAATCGGTAATTTTCTCATCAATCCAACCTTGATCCAAACGGACTTGCGTGATTTTTGGATTAACTTCAGCACAGACAGTAATACAACCCGCTATATTACCAGCTTTTGGTTGTGCACCAGACATTCCGCCTAATCCTGAAGTCACAAATAAGTTTCCTTTAGGTTCTTTTTTAATTTTTCTAAAACCATTCAATACGGTAATGGTCGTACCATGTACAATACCTTGTGGACCGATATACATGTAACTCCCGGCTGTCATTTGACCATATTGGGTTACACCTAGGGCATTAAATTTTTCCCAATCATCCGGTTTAGAATAGTTAGGGATCATCATACCGTTAGTAACAACAACTCTTGGGGCTTCTTTGTGTGATGGGAATAACCCCATTGGGTGTCCAGAGTACATGGTTAGTGTTTGCTCGTCATTCATTTCGGCCAAATACTTCATGGTTAGTCGGTATTGTGCCCAATTAGAAAATACAGCACCATTACCACCATAAGTAATTAACTCGTGTGGGTGTTGTGCCACAGCATAATCCAAGTTGTTTTGTATCATTAACATAATCGCTGCGGCTTGTTTTGATTGCGCAGGATAGTCGTTAATAGGTCTAGCGTACATTTTGTAATCTGGTCTTAAACGGTACATATAGATACGACCATACGTATCCAATTCATTTTTAAACTCAGGTAGTAATGTTGCATGATGTTTTTTATCAAAATAACGAAGCGCATTTTTTAAAGCTAACGTTTCTTCAGCTTTACTTAAAATAGACTTACGTTTTGGTGCGTGATTTATGTTAGCATCAAAAGGTTTAGGTTGTGGTAATTGGTTAGGGATACCTTCTAATATTTGGTCTTTAAATGTCATAGTATGTACTGACTTTAGTTGTTTTTAGTCGCATTTGTTTTAGCATCATATCCATACGGACAATGTCTGCAACCGCTCTCGCAACAATACCCGCGTTTTAAATGGTATTGCTCTGTAAAACAGCGATATCCTTCAGGTGTTAAGTAGTAATCACCGTCTTCTATTGGAATTATCTTCTTCATATCACAAAGATAACGTAAATTGGTGTACATTTTGAGATGTATAAATTATGATAATAGTATCTAAATTTTTAGTACCAAAGGGTTATACTGGAATGACCGTTTTTCCTTTTATTTTTTTAAAAAATAAAGGATTAAAACACAGTAAAACGCTTATTAATCATGAGAAAATTCATCTTAGACAACAATTAGAAATGTTAATACTACCGTTTTATATATGGTATGTGTTAGAGTTTTTAATACGTTATTATCAACATAAAAATTGGTTTTTAGCATATAAAAACTTGAGTTTTGAAAGAGAGGCGTATTGTAATGATACTAACTTAGTGTATTTAAAATCAAGACCATTTTGGCAATTTTTAAAGTATCTTAGCAAGCATGAAATTTAAGCCTGAACTTAGTGTCAATCAAAAAATAGAGCTTCCTTTTAAAAGTTCGGTCTCATTATACCTAAAACGTGAGGATTTAATACATCCTATAATTTCTGGAAATAAGTACAGAAAGTTAAAGTATAATATCGCTTTCGCTGAAAAACATAAGCATGATACCTTGCTTACTTTTGGTGGGGCTTTTTCTAATCATATCGCAGCTACTGCAGAAGCAGGTCGTGTATTTGGTTTTAAAACAATAGGCGTTATTAGAGGAGAAGAATTACGAGACAAGATTTTAGATAACCCTACATTGCGATTTGCACAAGATTGTGGTATGACGTTTAAGTTTATAAGTAGAGAGCATTTTAGGTTAAAATCTACACAGTCTATTATTGAAAAACTAAAAAGAGAGTTTGGTGATTTTTATCAAATTCCGGAAGGTGGTACTAATGATTTGGCTGTAAAAGGTTGCAAAGAGATCTTAAATCAAGCTGATTTTGATTTTAATTATATCTGTTCTTCAGTTGGTACAGGTGGGACATTGGCAGGATTAATTAATGTCTCTAAACCAGAGCAACAAGTTTTAGGTTTTTCGGCTTTAAAAGGCGACTTTTTAAAAGAAGATATTAGTAAATTTGCAGCACAGTCCAATTGGGAGTTAGTTACCGATTATCATTTTGGAGGCTACGCTAAGATAAATGCAGATTTAGTTGCGTTTATTAATCAGTTTAAAGCGGAGCAACAAATAGCACTAGACCCAGTATATACAGGTAAACTGTTATTTGGAATTTTTGATTTAATTAAGAATGGGTATTTTGAGGACAATGCAAAAATACTTGCAATCCATACAGGTGGCTTGCAAGGTGTAGAAGGCATGAATAAAAGACTAAAAAAGAAACAACAACAATTAATATTATAGTAAATGAAAAAAATAATAGCCATTCTTTGTATTACACTCTTAATTGTGAGTTGTGGATCATCCAAGAAAACAACCACCAAAAAAGGAAAACAAAATACTGTTAAGGTTGATAGAAAGAAAAAGAAAGCTGAAAAAGAAACTGAAGTCGCTGTTGTAGAAGAAGAAGCTATTACCGAAACTCCGGAAGTTTATGCAAATAAAACAGAAGAATATATTGCTATTTTTAGTGATATTGCTCAAAATGAAATGCGCAACTATCAAATACCTGCAAGTATAACATTAGCACAGGGAATTTTAGAATCAGGTTCTGGAAGTGGACGTTTGTCTGTAGAGGCTAATAATCATTTTGGAATTAAGTGTCATGAGTGGACAGGTGCTAAGATTTACCATGATGATGATGCATCTCAAGAATGTTTTAGAAAGTATAAAAATGCAAAATATAGTTTTAGAGATCACTCTTTGTTTTTGACGGAGCGTAAACGTTACTCTAAGTTATTTGAATTAGAAAAAGATGATTATGAAGGTTGGGCAAAAGGCTTAAGAGCAGCCGGCTATGCAACCGATAGAAAATATCCAAACAAGCTAATTAGCTTAATAGAGCGTTACCAGTTATATCGTTTTGATGCTGACGTTTTAGGTAAAGAATCAAAAGTTAGTGATAAACATGCTGTAGTAAAAGGAGACACATTGTATTCTATCTCTAGAAAATATAACATTTCTGTTACCGAATTAAAATCGTTGAATAGTTTAGATGGCAACGATTTATTTGTTGGACAGATTTTATTTGTAAAACCAATTCCAAAAGATTATTAAGGTTTATGATTTATAAACGTAGTAGTGCTTTGTTTGCTGAAGCAGAGAAAGTAATTCCTGGAGGTGTAAACTCTCCAGTCCGTGCATTTAAAGCAGTAGGTGGGACACCTATTTTTGTTAAAGAAGCTAAAGGCGCTTATTTGTATGATGAAGATGGTAACCAATTAATAGATTATATCGCATCATGGGGGCCAATGATTTTAGGTCACGCACACAAACCAGTGGTTGATGCAGTTATTGATAAAGCTAAAAAAGGAACCTCCTTTGGTATGCCTACTGAAATTGAAACCAAAATTGCTGAGTTAGCAGTATCAATGGTGCCTAATATTGATAAGATTCGTTTTGTTAATTCTGGAACAGAAGCTTGTATGAGTGCTGTTAGATTAGCAAGAGGGTATACTAATAAAGATAAGATTATCAAATTTGCTGGTTGTTATCATGGGCACTCAGATTCGTTTTTAATACAAGCGGGTAGTGGCGCAGTAACTTTTGGATCACCAAATAGTCCAGGAGTAACACAAGGTACGGCTAAAGATACATTGTTGGCTAAATACAACGATTTGGCCAATGTAGAAGCTTTAATTGAAGCTAACAAAAACGAAATTGCTTGTATTATAATTGAGCCAGTTGCTGGTAATATGGGATGCATTCCTCCAAAAACAGGTTTTTTAGAAGGGTTAAGACAATTGTGTGATGCTAATAATATTTTATTGGTATTTGATGAGGTTATGACTGGATTTAGATTAGCTAAAGGTGGTGCTCAAGAATTATTAGGTATTAAAGCAGATATTGTGTGTTTTGGTAAAGTAATAGGAGGTGGTTTACCTGTAGGTGCTTTTGCAGCTAAGGCTGAAATTATGGATCATTTAGCGCCTTTAGGACCAGTATATCAAGCAGGAACATTAAGTGGTAATCCATTAGCTATGGCTGCGGGATTAGCAATGTTAGAAGAATTAAATACGGGTGATGTGTTTTCAAGTTTAGCTAAGAAAACGGAATACCTACATAAAGGTATTGCTGAGGTTTTAGAACGATTAAAAGTAACACATACTATAAACAGATTAGGATCTATGATGTCTGTGCATTTTAGTGAAGGTCAAGTTGTAGATTTTGAGACGTCTGCTAAAGGAAACAACGAAACATTTAAAACTTTTTTCCATGGTATGCTTAATCAGGGTATCTATTTAGCACCAAGTGCTTTTGAAAGTTGGTTTTTAAATGACGCACTTTCATACGAGGATTTAGATAAAACTATTGCAGCTTGTGAAGCTGTCTTTAGTTAATAGAAAATTTTAGACACTAAAAAAGCCGATTATAAATTTATAATCGGCTTTTTTTATATGTAGTATTACTAAATTATTCAGTTTCAGATTGACCTGATAATTCTAAATATTTAGTGTATTGTTCGCTGTTAAGTACTTCATTCATTTGAGAAGATAAACGATCGTTGATTTTCTTTTCTAACGCACTATACTCAGTCGTACCTGTTTCAAAAGAGCTGTTTAGCGTTTCTGATTTTGCATAAAATTCTTGGAATGCAGGATACATTAATTCTTGAGTAGGTTTGTTCGCTTTTAAAGCTTTACCAAGCTCAACCGTTTTTGTTAGTGCTGCAGTAGTGACTTCTGCACTAAATTTTTGTTGTGCGCTAGCAGTGTTAGTTGCTAAAAATAAACCAAATACAAAAAGACAAAGCGTAATTATTTTTTTCATTGTGTAAGAGTTAATTAATTATACTCTCAAAGTAACACTTTTAGTTTAATAATCGCAAATAAAAAAGACGCTGAATAGATAATCAGCGTCTTTTTTCCTTAAAATGTAAATATTTCTTAATTATTCATCAGTTTCAGTACTATTTTTCTCATCTTTTCCGTGTTTTCTTTCACCTTTTTTATTATGCTTACGGCCATGGTTTCTTTTCATTTCTGATTTTTCCCACTTTTCATATTGGTCAGCATTTAAGATGTCCTTCATCTGTTTTTTAGTTGCTATTTGTGCATCTAATTTAGCATTCATTCTTTTAAGTTTTTCTTCTTTAGTTGGTTTTGCTTTTTCAGAATCTTCTTTTTTGTCTGCATGCTTTTTAAAGTGCTCTTTTCTTTGCTCTGCATTTTCTAAATTCAAAGCCATAACTTTTGTTTGTTGTGCTTCTGTCAAATCTAAATGCAAAGTCATTTTTTTAGTTTTTAACTCTGCCATTTCTTTTGGTTCAAGTTTCATGCGTTTTTCCAAACGTTCTTTTTTGTTTTCTTGACGTTTTTCGCTACTGTTATCTTGTGCATTTGCTTGAAATGTAATTAAAGCTAATGCTAGTATTGCTAATTTTTTCATTTGTATCTTATTTTAAATTGTTATACTTCTAAGACCCGCTATTTTCCAAAAGGTTTAACAAGTGCTTGTTTTTTAGCTTTTAATTAACATTGGTTTTTGCCATTTCTACAAGTTCTAAAGTGATGGTGTATAGCGGTTTGTTTTCCATTTTACTTTTTAACCAAGCGTAAAAACTCATTACAAAAATATCTTCTTGTTGGGCATCAACCCAAATAAAAGCACTTTCTATTCTAGCTTTAAATGTTGTAGTGGTTACAATATTTGGGTCTTTAAAATATAATTCGACAAAGCTTAAATACGTGATAACTCGATTTTGATTAATTTGTTTTAAATAGGAGTAGTATTGACGTTTAAAACTACGTAGTCTAGAGTCTACTAAATCGATGTGCTCTAATTCTATTTGTATTATAATGTCTATTAAGTTTTTTTTAATGACCCATTCTTTTCCTGCTTTAGTTTCGTAATAAGCATCGGTATGATAAAAGGTAGCCATAACTTGATTTGCTTTTTTATAGTCGTCATGTTGCACATGTGTCATTATTAAGCATAAGTGGATGTCTAATTGGCTTTCTATATCTTGATGTTTTAGTCTAGTGCTTTTTTCTAGTAAGGCAATAGCTTCTGTTTGTTGGTTGGTGTAATTAAATGTTAAACCTTTTAATAGGTTGTGTTTTAATATAAAGGTATTGAAGTGTTTTTTTTGATTGCTTTTTAATTGTATTTCCATTGTATTTAAGTATTGCGAAGCTTCGTCAAATTTCTTGTTCCTAAATAAAGTATTAGCAATCATATATAGTATTTGAATATGATAATAAGTTTGTTTTTCTCGATTTTTATATGATTTTAAAGTGGTGTAATGTTTTAATAAAAAGGATTCTATTTTGTAATAGTCATTGGTTACAAAAGCAGATAAGCTAACAATACTTATAATTTGATATAGCGCTTTAAATGTAATAGCATTTTCTAAATCTATATTATGTTCTTCCAGAGTATTGTTTAGTAATGTTTCTAGATCTAAGACCACACCTTTATAGTTTATGTTGTTAAGTGTTTGTCTAATTTTTGCATATACTATATTTAGTTGGTCTTCTGTATAGGCATTATGTTGGTTATTTTTAAAAGCAGTAATATAATGTTCTAGTTTATCTTGTGGTTGTGAGTAGGAGTATTGAATTTTTGTATGATAAATTTCATTCAAAATAGAAAACAAAGCATGTTCTATTGCTATTGTTTCAGCTTTAGCTAATAATTTATAGGCTGTTTTATATTGCTTTTTGGTAAGGCAGGCTCTAGCAGTGATTAGTAGTTTTATTAATTGCATTTCTACAGTACTCTCGTCTGCCAGATGTTTGTTGGCAATAAAATCTATAACAGATTGATATAACCGTTTTCTTAAAGCATGATATGCTCCTTTTTTCTGACTACCATAAAGTGTATTACAAATGGTAAATGTGTCCAAGTCCTTATCTTGAAGTAACTTGTAGAGTTGTATGTTTTTGGTATCGCTTCTTTTGTTCTTTTTTTCTAGAAACGATATAAACTGTTGTTGTTCTTCATTAGAAAATGTAGAAATTAAGCTGTTTAAATCGGTCATTTAATCGTCATTATTTGGTTAAAAATAGCCTTTTAAACAAGATTAATTCTATTTTTTATCTAAAATATATCGTCAGTTTTATTTAAAATCTGTTTTTATATAACTGTTTACCCGTTGCATCTTTGTCCTGTAATCAACAAATCAAAACATCATGAAAACATTTTTTAAAGCAACACTTATCGTTTTATTTTTTAGCGTCTTACTAGCTAACAGAATGGAGATTCAGAATTATTTAATAGACAGCTATCAATCTTATGTAGCAGACTTAAGTAGTCATACAGGAAGTAAGGTGAGTTATTTAGGTGTCTAAAGTAAATTAGTTTTATACGTCTTATCAAATTAAAGACATAATGTCTCAAACTTTATTTAAACAATAATTATCAAAAACAAAATATTATGGATTATCAAACAACAGTTTCAATCAATGAAGACCAAAAGTCTAAAAAGCCTAAAAAAAAGGCAACAACATATAATACAAAACCTACGCCAGCATTTGTAGGAGCGTCTTGGACGGCTTTATGTCTTGGTATGGTTTCGTATTGTATTGGATTATGGAATGCAAATATGCTTCTAAATGAAAAAGGGTACTATTTTACTATCTTGCTTTTTGGATTATTCTCTGTAATATCTGTACAGAAATCAGTGAGAGATAAGCTAGAAAATGTACCAGTAACAGAAATTTATTACGGTATAAGTTGGTTTACGTCTGTTGCAGCAATCGCATTATTAGTTATTGGATTGTGGAATGCAGATCTAGAACTTAGCGAAAAAGGGTTTTATGGTATGTCATTTACCTTAAGTCTTTTTGCAGCTATTGCAGTGCAAAAAAATACGCGAGATATCGCCTTTTTATCAAATGAGAAAACAGACAATGTTTAATATTTTGTTTTGATGATTGGTTAATGTGATGGTTAACCTAAAGCCTCGTGACGTATGTTACGAGGTTTTTAATCAAAATTGAATTAATTAAAACCATTAAAAATGAGTACGAAATTTATAAATACATTACCAGAATTAATAACAAATCAGATAATATCTGAAGACACTGCATTACGAATAGAACGTTACTTTGAGTCTAAAGAAGCCGAAGCGCCTCATAAGTTATTTGTAGTATTTGGTATTTTAGGATCATTATTAATAGGGTCTGGAATAATATTACTATTTGCCCATAATTGGGAATATTTGCCTAAGATGATCAAAACGGTATTGGCTTTTATCCCTTTAATCATTGGGCAATTGCTAGTTGGTTTTTCTATTTTTAAAAAGAAGAGTCAGACATGGAAAGAAGCATCAGGTGTCTTTCTGTTTTTTGGAGTAGGAGCTGCAATTGCTTTAATTGGTCAGATTTATAATGTGCCAGGCAATTTAGAAGGCTATTTATTAACATGGATTGCGTTATGTTTGCCTTTAGTTTATTTGCTTAAATCAAAAGTGTTAGCAATATTACATCTTGTTTTTGCAACTTATTATGCTTGTTTAGTCGGGTATTTTGGTAATGGACAGATACCATGGTTGTATTTGGTTATGTTAGTAGGTATACTTCCTTTTTATTACAACGTCATTAAAAATGAAGCAGCTTCTAATGGGTTTTCTTTACTTAATTGGTTATTCCCATTAAGTTTGACCATTACATTTGGAGCTTTTTTAGATGTTTCAAGCAGTATATTGTATCTGGTTTTTATATTGTTTTTTGGGTTGCTTTACAATATTGGGCAATTACCTTATTTAAAAATTCTAAAACTTAGAAAAAACGGTTACTTAGCAATTGGATCTCTTGGTGTAGTTGTTACACTTCTTTTAGCGTCTTTTCATAGATATTGGTCGGGAGACTTTAATTATGAGTATTACAGTGCATCAAGTTTTTACGTTCCAATACTTTTGATCACGCTTACAGTAGTAACTCTAGTCTATAGTCACATAAAAGATAGCTTAAAACCATTTAACTTGTTTAGATATGTATTTGCATTATATTTAATTGTTTTTATTGTTAGTAGTTATTATGCAACTGCGGGATTAGTATTAATTAACTTTTTAATACTTGGTTTAGGTATTACAACAGTAAAGACGGGAGTGGATAAATATCATTTTGGAATCTTAAACTATGGTTTACTTATTATAACCGCTTTAATTAGTTTTAGGTTTTTTGATACAAACATGAGCTTTGTTATTCGAGGCTTATTATTCATAACTATAGGAGTCGGTTTCTTTAGCGCAAATTACGTCATGCTTAAAAAGCAGAGATCAAATCAAAACAAATCTTTAAACAATTAAGATGAAAACAATATATCTCTTTATACTTTTTGTGGTTTTGGCTTTAATTCAATTAAGTGTGCCAGCTGCCATGGTTTTTAAAAACCAATCTGTTGTAAATTCAGGAACAGCTTATAAATTTAAAACACGCCCTATTGATCCAACAGATCCTTTTCGAGGGAAGTACATTACGCTGTCTTTCGACATGAATAATGCTGTCACAACAGATACATTATGGCAAAATCGTAGTGATATTTATGTGTATCTAAAAACGGATAGTTTAGGTTATGCTGCTGTAAAATCGGTAAGTCCATTTAAAACAAATACTGATGACGATTTTGTAATTGCTCAAACTTATGGCTATTACCAAAAAAGTAATGTTATTGACTTTATGTTACCTTTTGATAGGTTTTATATGGAAGAAAGTAAAGCGTATCCAGCCGAAATGGCTTACAGAAAAGCTAGCAGACAAGGTTTGTCAAATAATACTTATGCATTGGTCTATGTTAAAAACGGATATTCTGTTTTAGAAGATGTGTTTATTAATGAAGTACCAATAGGGACTTATGTCGAATTGCAAAAGACGACTGATTAATTGATTGTTTTACTAAATATAACAGATTTTAGACGTGTTGTATAGTATCAAAATCACATTAATTTATGTCGTAAAGAGTTGATTAAGAGTGTGTTTGTTGCTGTTTTGTGTTTTTTAACCTATAAAAACAACCAATCATCGAATTTCAAATAACATTAAGAGTTTTGAATGGGTAAATAGTTATTAGTGTGCTAATTTTATTACAAGATAATTAAGTACACAGACCTATGACGTTTTCAAATTTGATGATATTTTTAATTTTAGCACTTGTAATTGTAGTAATTATAAGAAGCCTTGGCGTTATGTCTAAAATTAAAACATCAAGACAAATGGGGATAAAACTTTCTAATAGAAATTGGTACTATAAATTCTTATCTAAAAATTTTCTAAAGAATTTACCCTCATAAATAGACACTAGAACAAAAAAAAGGAACTACAGTTATGTAGTTCCTTTTTTTGTTTAAACCAATTTGGTTATTTGTAGTAGTTAAACAACTTCTACAAATAGTCCATCATCAGTTTTGTTTACTTTGGCAACGCCTAATTTGGTTAAACCTTTTATAGTTTTATCCCACTTCTTATTACTTAATCCAGATTGCTCTTTAAGTGCGTTTAATTCTATTGGGCTAGTCGTTTTTAATAAAGCAAGTACCGCTTTTTCTTCCTCATTCATTGGTGCTGCTTTCTTTTCAGGTCGCATTTGAGGGAAAAATAATACTTCTTGTATAGATTGATTATTCGTTAAAAACATAATTAATCTATCCATTCCAATTCCCATTCCAGATGTTGGAGGCATACCGTACTCTAAAGCACGTAAAAAGTCTTCGTCTATAAACTCTGTTGCTTCATCATCACCTTTAGCTGCCAATTTTAATTGATGCTCAAAACGTTGACGCTGGTCTATTGGATCATTAAGTTCAGAATAAGCATTTGCTATTTCTTTACCACAAACCATAAGTTCAAAACGTTCCGTTAATTCGGGGTTTTCTCTGTGTTCTTTACATAATGGACTCATTTCTTTTGGATAGTCCGTAATAAATGTAGGTTGGATGTAGTTTCCTTCACATTTTTCACCAAAAATTTCATCAATCAGCTTTCCTTTGCCCATGGTTGCGTCTACACTAATGCCCATGTCTTTAGCTGCTGTTCTTATTTCGTCTTCTGTTTTTCCTGTAATATCAAATCCAGTAAAGTGCTTAATAGAGTCTGCCATAGTAACTCTAGCATAAGGTGCTTTAAAGTCTATTTTATGATCTCCAAAAGTAGCTTCAGATGTTCCATTTACGGCTATAGCACAATGTTCTAGAAGTTGTTCGCAAAAGTCCATCATCCAATTGTAGTCTTTGTAGGCTACATAAATTTCCATTGCTGTAAATTCTGGATTGTGTGTTCTGTCCATTCCTTCATTACGGAAGTTTTTAGAAAACTCATAAACACCATCAAAACCACCAACAATTAATCGTTTTAGGTATAACTCGTTAGCAATACGCATATATAATGGTATGTCTAAACTGTTATGGTGTGTAATAAAAGGTCTTGCAGCTGCTCCACCAGGAATTGGTTGTAATATTGGTGTTTCTACTTCAAAATAACCTGAGTCATTAAAAAAGCTACGCATAGCATTAAATAACTTAGTACGTTTTATAAAAACATCTTTAACATGTGGGTTTACAGCTAAGTCAGCATAACGTTGTCTGTAACGCATTTCTGGGTCTGTAAACGCATCGTATGTTTTTCCGTCTTTTTGTTTTGGAATTGGTAGTGGTTTTAAAGATTTACTTAGTAAAGAAAACCCTTTAACTAATATTGTTTTTTCTCCAACTTGTGTTGTAAACAATTCACCTTCAATACCAACAAAATCTCCTAAGTCTAATAATTTTTTAAAGACAACATTATATTGGTCTTTATCCTCTCCAGGACAAATTTCGTCTCTGTTAAAATATAACTGTATACGTCCTTCAGAATCTTGTAATTGTGCAAAAGATGCTTTTCCTTGAATGTTAATTGCCATCAATCTACCAGCAACAACTACCTGTTTGCCTTCTTTGAATTCCTGTTTAATCTGTTTAGAATTGTCAGAAACAGGATATAAATCTGCTGGATAAGGGTTGATACCTAACTCGCGTAATTTTGCAAGTTTTTCTCTACGTACGAGCTCTTGCTCAGATAATTGTGACATAGTTTTATTGTAAAAAAAAATTAAGGCACAAAGATAAGCGTTTGTAACAAAAAATAAGTGATAACATCAAATAAGTACAACATCAAACAATTAAATTTTTTATTAGTTATATCAAGTGTTTTTTGCACCTTGTTATATAACGACTTAAAAACACTGTTTGTATTGGTGTTAATTAAATAAGGATTGTATTTTGAGTATCATTAACGCTCTGACTGGTTGTTGTAATTTCGGGATGTGTAATATTCAATAATCTTGAAAGATATATTGTATCTTTGTACCATTAATTTTGTTATGAATAAAACGATACAACTACAGGATTTAGGGACAAAAGACTTTAAAGAAACTTGGGATTACCAAGAGCAACTATTTAAAGGGATTTTAGATACTAAAATAAAAAATAGAAGACAAGCTGCGGGTTTAGAAACAGATAATTTCTTTCTGTTTGTCGAGCATCCTCATGTATATACTTTAGGGAAGAGTGGTGATATGTCTAACTTGTTGTTAAATGAAGACCAACTAAAAGCTAAAGGTGCTACATTTTATAAAATAAACAGAGGGGGAGATATTACATATCATGGTCCTGGTCAAATTGTAGGATATCCTATTTTAGATTTGGATAATTTTTTTACTGATATACATAAGTATTTACGTTTTTTAGAAGAGGTAATTATTTTAACCTTGGATGAATACGGTATAAGAGCTACTCGAAGTGAAGGCGAAACTGGTGTTTGGCTTGACGTTGGAACACCTTTTGCACGTAAAATTTGTGCTATGGGTGTTAGAGCAAGTCGATGGGTGACTATGCACGGATTTGCACTTAACGTGAATGCTAACCTAGGGTATTTTGATAATATTATTCCTTGTGGTATTAGAGGTAAAGCAGTAAGTTCTTTAAACGTAGAACTTGGTGTTAAAGAAGTAGATGAGGCAGAAGTAAAAGCAAAAATATTAAAACACTTTAGTAAAATGTTTGAGGCTGAGTTTAAGCAATAATAATTACTATATACCCTAAGTATGGTTATGTATTAAAACTAAACTTAGGGTATTAGAAATTAGCTTTAAAGTATTATGCTTCTGCATTAAAAAACACTTTATAGTAGTGCATTTTTTTCTCTTCGTCATAACCGCGTTCTAAATATTCTTGCGCAGCATCGGGAGAATCTATATCTAATTTAATTTGGATGTTAGTATCCAATTTAATGTCTGTTTTAATTTTCTTTTTATCCTTCTTAACTACAGCTTCAGCAAGATCAAATTGATTTCTTAATAATACATTTTGTTCTCCTTCATATTCTTTTTTGAAATCTTCAAATAACTGTATGTGATTTTCTTCAGTAAAGACTTCTTCTTTAAAACGTTCAACGTTTATAATTTCGTTCTCCTTAAAATAGTCGATTGTTTTTGCTAAAAAGATATTACGTTCTTGTTCTCCAAAACTTGTCTTTAAAATCTCAGTAGAAAACTCACTGCACATATCTAAGTAGTTATGTGTGTGATTATTCATATCATCAGCATATTTTATGTTTAGAAAACGATCTAACCAGTATTGTGCATCATAACTGTTGTTGTCGACACTCAAAATAATGTTACCTTCCATGTCTGTTTGATTTAAAATCAAACACCCTTTGTCAACTTTTTTGGACGAGATTCCTTTTTGTACTAAAACGTCATAGCTACTATCCTCTAAAAAGGTTTGAAAGAAATTTGTTTTGTTTTCAATTTTAAATATTCCAATAGCATTGGTAACCATTTCTTTGTATTCAATACCTTCAAAAACAGCAACCAAAACATCTCCGGTTTTTATTTGTGCAGAATTACTTTGTTCAAACAAATGCTTAACTATGTTTTTAGACATCTCGACAAATGCATCATCGTCATTAAAGATTTGTTTACTGTAAGAGTTAATCTCGTTAAGCTCCACATTGGCGTGGTGATTAAATCGGTAACTCTGGACAACGCTTCCAAATGGCCTTAGTAAAAAGGGTAGCATAAGCTCATAACTCTCTTCGTCAAAATGAACTTCTTTCTCAGAAAATGCATTTTTTGTGTCGTTATGTTTGTTACCAACCTTGTGAATTATAAATTTTGAAATGGTAGCGAGTTTACGTGTAATCATCTTTAAAATTGAAGTTTGTATTCAGTTACAATGTTACTAAATTAAGCAGAAATAATGCGTAAAAAAACCGAAGACTTTGCTTCGGTTTTTAATAATCTTAATTTTAAATACTTAGTTTATTTTGTAAACTAGTATAGAATTATTTTCGCCTTTAGTAACAAACTCTAAATTAGAATCTTTGTCAATGTTCTTTAAATCTATAGCAGATGTGCCATAAACAGGAAAGTTGTCTTGCAACACACCATTGCTATCATAAAGTAGTACTTTTTGAGTTTGTTTATCCGTAGTGGAAATGTATATTTTATTGTCTATCAAAAATAACTGAGCAGGGGTATAGGTTCCAAAGTCTAATTCTAAAGTGTGATCTTTAATGTTTAATAAGTTATTACTTTGAGAAACTAGTGTTTTTGTAGTAGAAACTAGACTATTATTATCTGTTAGGTTTTTATCCATTACAGATACGGCGCCTTTAGTGGTTATTGTTGCTAGTTTTCCTTCTTTTGTTGTTGTTATAAAATCAGAATTATAATCAAAAACAGGTTGATTAGAATAGTTTAAGTTTGTTTTAGGTGTAACTCTAGTTTTACCTCGTCTATCCAGAATATATAATTTATGCTCTGTTTTAAATACTAAATAATCTTTTCTGCCAATCCTAATATGTTGTGGTTGACTATTAAAATCTTCTTTTGCAGATTTAAAATTAAAACCTTTGACCTTTTTTCCTCTTCCGTCATATAGTAATACGTTTTTACCTTGAGTAACAAACAGTCTGTATTTTTTTCGTTTATCGTAATCAAAAACAGATAATGGTTGTGTAATTTGATCTGAAAACTTCATAGGGAATGGCTTGACATCATTCCCATTTCGGTCCAATACATAAACACGGTTTGGAGTTGCGAAGGCATATTGCAAGCGTCCATTTTTATACATATCTATCTGTTCAATACGACCTATAATAGGGCCATGTAGTTGTTTTTTCCAAAGTATTTTTCCGTCATTAGTTATCAAATACAGCTTATTTGTAACATCCTGAACAATTATATTTTGTTGCTTAGTGCGATGGTTTTTTACAAATTGAGGTGTGTTAAGTACGTCATTGTCAAGTTTGATGTTAAATATTTCGGTAATAGAATTTTCAGCAACCGTATTTTTGCTTTGTTTTATTATGGCATTAAAATGCGCGAAATCACCATCGTATATAAATTGAAAAGCTGAGCTTTTATATTTACTAAAATCTAAATCTTGCTTTGTGTTTAGATTAGAGGTTACCAATTGTTCTAAATTGGTTGGATTTAAGACTTGCAGTATAGATGCTTGACTACTTAATCCTGCGCTAATATCTTTATAATAGGAACGATCGTTTAATGTGGTTTGATTCTGGTAATTAATTATTACATTTTCTAAAGCATCTGTGTTTGATGCAAAAATTATAAACTGATTAATTATACAGTATTTTGTTGCTTTATCTAAAGTAATAAATGGTTTTAATTGCTGTTTAAACAGGTCTGGTTTAGAAAATTTGTAAAGATTTACACCTCTAAAATCTTCTATCTTTTCTTGCTCACTTAGCAGTGCTTCTTTTGTAGCAATGACATCAATCGTGTTTAGTACAACAACACTAGTAGTGTCAGTATATAGTTCTCCAAATTCAATAATATTGTCAAAAAGGGTAGTGTTTTTAGTAATAGTATCTACTGTATTAAAGCCGTCTAAGTTGTCTTTAAAAACACTAAACTCATTAAAAGTGATACTCAAAAAACCATCGCTATTAGAAGGTGTGATTTGCGCTAGTTGATTATCTTGTGGTAGAGTGTTTTTAAAAACATTAATTAAACTAGAGCTGTCGATTGCTTTTGTAATTCCGGTTAACACTAATTCATTTTGACTAACTTCTGTGTCAAAAGTTAGGTTGTTTGTTAGTGTCTTAAAAGGAATCGTGGTGTTTTTAAAAATGTGTTTTAAACTACCGTTGTTTAAATACACAGAAAACGAAGCATCTTTATCTTGAGTTTGTATTATTTTTTTTACTGAAGCATTTTTAGTATTTCCATTAAATAAATCTTCTAAATGGCTAGTGTTGTTAGATCCTATTAATAAATCACCTTGTTTCGAAACATATATTGTTTGTTTGTCAATGTTTACCTTTTCAACAGCTAGGCCTTTTAATTGATAGGGCTCGCGCGTAATTTTAAGGCTATCTAAAGTAAATACTGAATCCGTTAATTTGGTTACAAAACTATAAGTTAGGCTGTCTTTTTGATCTTTAAATAAGTTAATGTAAAAAGGTTGTTGGCTTTTTATTTGGTTTAAAAAATTTAAGGTTTCAGTAAAGGTCTTGTAGTGTTCTGTTTTAGATAAAGATTCAATAAAATTATTGTTACCAGTGTTGCTCTTAAAATTGTCTAAATTATTAATAGTTAAAACAAAATCAGAATCAGCATAAATAAAGTCTTCTATTGTGTTTTTTTCTGGTGCAGATTCACAAGAAAAAATCAATAAAATTATAAGAAAACTATACCAAGAGTGTTTCATAAAAGGCGTCATATTTATACAAATATAGTAAGTTACAGTTCTAATTTCAATTGTTCGGGTAATAGTCTAAAGGATTTTCGGTGGTATTTTGTGGCACCATATTTTCTAATGGCTTCTCTGTGTTGTTTTGTGGGGTAGCCCTTATTTTGTTTCCAGTTATACATCGGAAATTCTTCATGGATTTTATTCATGTATTCATCACGGTATGTTTTTGCTAAAACGGATGCTGCAGCAATACTCATATATTTACCGTCTCCTTTAATAATGGTTTCTGAAGGGATGTCCTTATAAGGTTTAAATCTATTACCATCAACAATTATAAATTCAGGTGTTTTTGGCATGGCTTCAATTGCGTTGTGCATAGCCAAAATAGAAGCGTTTAATATGTTTATCTCGTCAATAGTATCTTCATAAACATGGCTGAAACCAAAACATAGGGCTTGTTCCTCAATTATTGGACGCAATAAATCTCTTTTTTTTTCGCTAATTTGTTTAGAGTCATTTAATATGGCATTTTTAAATCTAGGTTTCAAAATTACTGCAGCAGCAGTAACAGGACCAGCAAGACAACCGCGACCAGCTTCATCTGTTCCGCACTCTAATTTATGTTTTGTATATTTTAACTTAAGCATTAAATAAAAATGAAGGTTTAACGTTATACTATATTCAATTTTGTGCCTTTCTTGACAGAAAGCACAAAACCATAAAGATATTTGCTATTTTTGGCAAAAATAAATGTTTCAGATTTAAATTAAAGGTCTAAAATAGTCACCATTTAATGAAAAAAATAATTTTCTCTTTTCTTTTAACCGCTTTTGTAAGCATAGCTTATGCTCAAAAGCCTACACTTAAAAAATCTTTAAACTCAGATTCTAGTGTAAACGCATCTAATACGCAAGATAGCACTAAGTCTAAAAGATCAAACACAAATAAAAGCGAAAAGCAAAAAGCAATAATCTCAGAGTATTTGATTATTTCTTCAACAAGAGACACAACTTATCTAGATACAACGTTAAGTATTAATAAGGAGTATAAATATAATTATTTAAGACGTGATAATTTTGGGCTAATGCCATTTGCTAACGTTGGACAAACATATAATAGTCTAACATATAATTTTGAAAACACCAATCAACTTCCTGGATTTGGAGCAAAGTCTAAGCATTTTAATTATCTAAATGCAGACGATGTTAATTACTATCACGCACCAACACCACTAACAGAACTTTATTTTAAGACAGCATTCACGCAAGGACAGCAGTTAGATGCATTCTTTACAACAAATACATCAAGACAATTTAATTTGTCAATAGGGTATAAGGGATTGCGATCACTAGGTTTTTATCAAAACTCATTAAGTAGTTCTGGTAATTTAAGGATTACAGCAAGTTATAAAACAAAAAATAAAAGGTATGTTTTAAACACGCATTTTACATCTCAAGATATATTAAATCAAGAAAATGGTGGATTAAAAGACGATAATATAGCATTTTTCGAATCCGGAGATCCTGATTTTGATGACAGGGGAGTCTTAGAAGTTAATTTTGAAGATGCAGAAAACCTGTTATTAGGTAAGCGTTTTTATTTAAACCATAGCTATGATTTAGTGCAAGCAAAGGATTCAGTAAGTTCAAACAAAATCCAACTAGCACATGTTATGACGTTAGAGGATAAAATTTATACCTACGATCAAACAACAGCCAACACAGATTATTTCGGAGACTCTTTTCAAACTAGTAATATAAAGGACAGAACAGAGCTAGAGCAATTTACCAATCAACTACAATTAAACTATAGTAATTCAACATTAGGTAACATTCAATTTAATGCGACTCACAATAATTACAATTACGGTTATAATAAAATTGTGCTTCTTGATCAAAATGTAATTCCTAATAGATTAAAAGGAGATGTTTTATCTGTAGGAGCAAAATATAATAAGCAATACAAAGGATTTAATTTAAGAGGAGATGCAGGATTAAATGTGTCTGGAGATTTTGACGGAAACTATATTTCCGGTACAGCGTCTTATCTGTTAAATAAAGATCTTAAAGTGTCTGCAAATATTAACCATAATTCGGTTGCTCCAAATTTCAACACCCTATTATTTCAAAGTAGTTACAAAAACTATAACTGGAGCAATCAATTTGACAATATAAAAACACAACAATTAGTATTTAAGGTGCAGTCTAATAAATACGCAAATTTAACCCTGGACTTAAATACAATAAACGACTACGTGTATTTTGCAAAAAACGAAGAGGATGGTGTCAAAGCGTTTCAAAGTACAAACCCTATAACGTATTTAAAAGTTAAGCTTCAAAAGGAAATTAGGTATAAAAACATCGCATTAGACAATACCATACTATATCAAAACGTAAAAGACGATTCAAATGTCTTAAACGTTCCGCAAATAGTAACCCGAAACACGCTTTACTATTCAAACCATATATTTAAAAAAGCAATGTTTTTGCAAACAGGAGTAATATTCAATTACTTTTCAGCATATAATATGGACGCCTACGATCCGTTAATAGCAGAGTTCTATACTCAAAACAATCAAGAGCTAGGAGGGTTTCCTAAGTTAGACTTCTTTGTTAACGCAAAAATTAGACAAACTAGAGTGTATTTAAAAGCAGAGCATTTCAATGCACTATTTTCAGATCCTACATATTACTCAGCACCAAACCAACCATTCCGTGATTTTGCAATACGTTTCGGTTTAGTGTGGAATTTCTTTTTGTAATATAATCAGGGCGTTACCCAAAGGGTCGGGCTATCACTACTCGCTTTTTTTTACAAATCATATACCTTATATATGGTGTCGTATTTAAAATAATCAAAAGTCATAATACTATAAGGTATATAAAAAAAAAGAGCTCAAACAGACCGTTCTATCCCTAACGCGTTGCAAATCAATACACAGTCTTCAATACAGCCAACATTTGTAATCTTGAGGTAATTCAATCCTAAAAAAACGATTAAAAAATATAGTATTGTAACACGCTAAGCACAAAGGATTAAAGACAGATGTTATCTTTAAATTAAAAAAAGATTATCAAAAGGGTTGTGGGAACCAAAAAGGCTTGTATATTTGCACCCCGAAAACGACGTAACTATAACAGGTTATTTAGCAATTAGGAAACGTTCAGAGAGTTATTATAACAGTGATATAAAAAAGATTCAAATCTTTTC
>NZ_PJBW01000014.1:0-34553 GCF_002836085.1 Olleya sp. 1-3 | reverse complement strand
ACTTAACTCGTTTCAGTATCACACAACAAGCTAAGCCAAGCATCACGATAACTTCAAATAATGAGAATCTAAAATAAATTCAGAATGACGTCAAGTACTAATTAAACTATAGTTACAACCACAACCGGAACCAGAACAGGAATCAGAACCGTAACCACTATCACAACCACAACGTCATACTTAACATGTTTCAGTATCACGCAACAGGCTAAGCGACACGATAACTTCAAATAATGAGAATCTGAAATAAATTCAGATTGACGTCAATATTAATTCAACTATAGTTAAAACCACAAAATCAACCATAACCGGAACAGGTATCGGAACCAGAACTACTATCACAACCACAACGTCATACTAAACTCGTTTCAGTATCACATAAAAAAAAACACTTCAAAATCCATAAGTGTTGCAAATAAATACTGATAATTGTAACTTCGTTCTTACTTTTTTACAAAAGCAAACCAAACAAATTACTTAACGAATCAACCAAATGAAAAAAAACCTAATTGTACTACTAATTCTATTAACATCAACCATTGTTAACGCACAATTTATAAAAGAGAAATCAATAAATGCACAAATTGGATATGGACTTACTTTTCCGTCTGACAGTACTGACGATTTTGCCGATGAAGGTTTTTTTGCACAATCTGAATTAGTATTAAAAATAACCAATTGGGTAGATTTTAGACCGTATGCCGGTTTTATAATAACAAATTCAAACGGTAAAGATTTAGATGGTAATCCAACCAATCAGATTGCCGAAAGTCAAGCCTTTTTATTAGGCGTAAAGTCAAGAATCAGAATTCCGATTCCGTACGTAGCTCCATATGCCGAGGTTGGTATCGGAACATCAATCGGGAAATTTAGAACATTAACGCGTTTTTATAATTTTGATAAAACCGGAATAATTTATCATATCCCTTTTTCTCTTGGACTAGAATTAGGACGTAAACATAATGTTGACATTAGTTTTACGTATTTCTATCAGCCATCTGTTAAACAATATGCAGGTGCATTTGCTGCTGGTCTAACTTTCCCTTTAAACTAAGAGGTTACAACATTTAAATAGCATTAAACATATTGGAACTTTTTTATAAAATCGTACAAATATTAGGGCTTTTCGCCTTTATTTATCTTTGGAACAAGTTTATTATTAAAACCATGATTAACACTTTGGTAAACTTTCATAAAAGAAATAATTCTCAAAACATTGACAAGCAACCCATCAAGTTTCTTGTCAATAATCAGAATAATATTTACACTTTTTACGCTTTAACTTTTTGGCTTGGAGGAATTGTAATTTCTTCTAATTTATTATTTAGATAAGTTGTAACTATCAAATCTATTCTCCTCAAATCAAACACATAAATATGGACATAAAAATGGGATTTAATATAGAACCTTGCAGCAAAGACAATATAAAAGTAATTGTTGACGGAATTAACGACTACAATTTAAAAAAAGTAGCTGCTATTGCTCCAATTTGGACACCTTTAGAGTTTGTTGCTAAAGATGAAAATGGTATTGAAATTGGCGGAATCCTAGCTGGAATTGGGTATTGGAATGGTTTAGAAATTAAGATTCTTTGGGTAAAAGATGGCTACCGAAAAAAAGGGGTTGGTTCTCAGATTTTAAAACATGCTGAAACGATAGCCATCCAGAAAGGTGCAGAAATAGCAATGCTAGACACCTTTGATTTTCAAGCAGAAGAATTTTACTTGAAAAATGGCTACCAAGCTATTGGCGAAATAAAAGATTTCCCCAAAGGTCATAAACGTATTTATTTTTCTAAAAAACTTACTAAATAAAGCCTACCAATAAATCACTACTACCCAATCTTAAAAAGTACAAACTTGTTTTTTAGCGGACTAACCAATATTTGAGTTAGTGTCTTAAAAAAAATCCAACCCAATTGCGTAAATTTGTAATGCTAGAAAAAGACTAATTAAAGATTAAAGGATTTTCCGCCTTCACGGAAAAAAGCATAGATGATAAATATTCACGAAAAAACATTACAAGATTTAGAGTTTTACACCGTATTGCAACAAGTTAGCGAATATTGCGTAACTGCATTAGGTAATCAAGAAACCCTAACCATTTTACCCTATAAAGACAAAGAAGAATTACTACGTGCGTTACAGCTTACCAATGAGTATTTGTCGTCTTATTACAATGATAATCGTATTCCTAATCACGGTTTTGATACCATTACAAAAGAATTACAGCTTTTAAAAATAGAAAACACTTATTTAGAGACGCATAGTCTTAAAAAGTTAGTCTCAATATCATTGACTGCTAATGAGATTGTCAAGTTTTTTAAAAAATTTGAAACCTACTATCCAGGATTACATCAACATAGTTTACGTATTGAAGTAACCACTGCTATTATTGAAAAAGTAGATAGTGTTGTAGATAGATTTGGAGACGTAAAGGATAACGCATCTGCTTTATTACAACAATTAAGACAAGAAATTAATAAACTTAAAGGTAAAATTAATTCTAGTTTTACATCGGCATTAAACCAATATCATAACTTAGAATATCTGGATGATATCAGAGAATCTGTTGTGGATAACAAACGTGTGTTAGCGGTAAAAGCCATGTACAGACGTAAGGTTAAAGGTGCTATTATGGGCGGAAGTAAAACCGGAAGCATAGTATACATTGAGCCTGAAACCACATTACAACATACTAGAGAACTTAATAATTTAGAATACGAACAAAGTGAGGAAGTGGTTCGTATTTTAAAAGAAGTGACAAATTATATGCGTCACTATCTACCATTATTAAATTTATACCAATCATTTTTAACTGAGATTGATGTGATTTCCGCGAAAGCGAAATACGCAAAATCCATGAACGCTATCTTACCAGAAATCTCTGAAAAGAGAGAGTTACACTTGCGTGATGCGTACCACCCTATACTCTATTTAAATAATTTAGAAAAAAAAGAAAAGACCTTTCCACAAACCATCGGACTTAAGGAAGACAGCAGAATTATAGTGATCTCTGGACCTAACGCCGGAGGAAAATCGATTACACTAAAAACTGTTGGGTTACTACAAGTTATGCTACAATCCGGACTTTTAATTCCGGTACACGAGCGTAGTAAAGCCTTTTTATTTGATCGTATATTGAGTGATATTGGTGATAATCAGTCTATTGAAAACCATTTAAGCACCTATAGTTACCGATTAAAACAGATGAATTATTTCTTGAAAAAGATTAATAAAAATACGTTGTTTTTAATTGACGAATTTGGTACCGGGTCTGATCCAGAATTAGGTGGCGCTTTAGCGGAAACCTTCTTGGAAGAATTTTATGCTCGTAATGCTTACGGGATTATTACCACGCATTATGCTAACTTAAAAATGTTGGCTAATGAAAAAGATGAAATGATTAACGCAAACATGATGTTTGACGAGCGTACACTTGAACCAATGTACAAATTAGCATTAGGACAAGCCGGTAGTAGTTTTACGTTTGAAGTCGCACAGAAAAACGGAATTCCGTATAGTCTAATTAATCGTTCTAAAAAGAAGATTGAGCGAAGTAAAGTTCGTTTTGATGCCACGATAGCTAAATTACAAAAGCAACGTGCTAAGCTTGAAAAAACAAGCGAATCGCTGAAAGTAAACGAAAAGAAAAAACAAACCGAAGCCGATAAGTTAGAAGAAATCAATGCTAAGGTTCAGAAAAAACTAGAAAACTATCAAGAATTATACGATAGTAATCAACGACTGATTTACTTAGGTCAGAAAATGAATGACATTGCTGAGAAGTTTTTTAATGATAAAAAGAAAAAGGAGTTAATGTCAGAATTATTCCGTTTGGTGCAAATTGAAAACTCTAAGCGTAAAAAAGTGACTGCAAAACAAGCTAAAGCTGAAAAAGCTAAAGAAACGCAGGTTAAAAAGGAAGCAGAAAAAACTGTAGAAGTTATTCGCAAAAAGAAGAAAGACGCTAAAGAAAAAGAGAAAAACAAACCTGTGGCACCAAAACCAATTTTAAGAGTCGGAGATCGTGTAAGAATGAACGATGGACGTGCAGTTGGTACTATTGATAAGTTTGAAAAAGGTAAAGCAATTGTTAACTACGGTATGTTTACCACTAACGTTAATGCAGACTTATTGGAGCTTGTCGAAGCAATTAAAAAGAAATAGTAATTGAATTATAAGTGGTATTGAGACCGTTATTACTAAATAAATAAAAGTTCTCGATACACCTCTACTACGTCGAAGCACTCGAACTGACGTGTTGTGATTACTATTATTCGATTAATATGTGGCGATTATGAACTTATTAATTATGACATAATACTCCGAACCGTCACTTCGAGTGATTTGTGAGGCACGAGCAAATTGTATCGAGAAGCACATTATCATAAGAAAAATAAAAAGTTCTCGATACACTTCTCCTACGTCGAAGCACTCGAACTGACGTGTCGTTATTACTCTTATTCCCTTAGATGTGAAGATTTTCTGAGCTTAATCATTTATTACATCACACTCCAAGCCGTCACTTCGAGTGATTTGTGAGGCACGAGCAAATTGTATCGAGAAGTACAAAATACAATCAAAATAATCATAACAACGCTTTAAATTTCATATATTTAAATATGAAATTGTCTTACGTGTATATATTAAAATGTTCTGACAACACCTATTACACAGGTGTAACTTCTAATTTAAACGAGCGACTAATTGAACACAAAGATGGTAAATATCATGAAAGCTACACTTACAAAAGAAGACCTGTTAAATTGGAGTTTTATGCGGAATTCACTAATATAAACATTGCTATTTCCACTGAAAAGCAAATAAAAAAATGGTCCAAATCTAAAAAATTAGCACTTATAAACAATGAGTTCGAAAAACTTACTAATTTAGCTAAGAAGCGTTTTGATTAACAGTTTTAAATTGGTTCTCGATACACTTCTCCTACGTCGAAGCACTCGAATTGACGTGTTGTGATTACTCTTATTCGATTAATATGTGGCGATTATGATCTTATTAATTATGACATAATACTCCAAACCGTCACTTCGAGTGATTTGTGAGGCACGAGCAAATTGTATCGAGAAGTGCAATATGATAAGAAAAATAAGAAATTCTCGATTCACTTCTCCTGCGTCGAAGCACTCGAACTGACGTGTTGTGATTACTCATATTCGATTAGATGTGGCGATTATGATCTTATTAATTATGACATAATACTCCGAACCGTCACTTCGAGTGATTTGTGAGGCACGAGCAAATTGTATCGAGAAGCACATTAACGTAAGAAAATTAATAAAAAATAAAAGCTCTCGATACACTCCTCCCGCGTCGAAGCACTCGAACTGACGTGTTGTGATTACTCTTATTCTACAAAATGTACCGATTTTGAACTTATTAATTATTACATCACACTCCGAACCGTCACTTCGAGTCATTTGTGAGGCACGAGTAAATTGTATCGAGAAGCGTATTATGATAAAAACAATAAAAAGTTCTCGATACACTTCTCCTACTTAGAAGCACTCACACTGACGTAACTTAACTACGTTTACTCTAAAGTCTAATTAATCAATTATAAATCGTCCCCTATACTACTTGCCAAAAAGCTTGAAGATAACCCAGGCTGGACCAACTAATAAAAACTGAAGATCATCAATAAAACTTGGTTTTTGACCTTCTACCTTGTGACCGTAAAACTGTCCAATCCAAGCAACTACAAACAATATAATCGAAAAGTATAATATTGACACATATTGAGAAATGTAATAATTAAGGACTAAGCAAAATGCTGAAAATAACAACATTTGCAATCCAACTTTTACCGATAGTCTAAAGTAGAATAACACCAAAATAACTGCTAAAACTACAAATGCCCAATTGGCAATAATTGGATGTGGTAAAAATGAATTTAAAAACCCAGATGGAATAGACATAAATAGGCCGACAACACTAAAAAAGATTGCAGGTACACAAATATAATGTATTGCTATGTTAGTCGGGTCTTGATGACTTACCGCATAACTATCAAACCATTGTTGTAAAGTTTTCATAATATTGATTTTTGTAAATATATTAAATTATTTTTGTGGTATGTTACAGTTACCAAAAGACAAATCTCTAATTCTTTTTGATGGTGTTTGCAACCTTTGCAATACTTCAGTGCTTTATGTTATAAAACATGATGCAAATAACAGGTTTTTGTTTGCCCCTTTACAAAGTAATATTGGGCAGCAAATTATAGCTAAATACAACTTAGATACGTCTAAAACAGATTCGATATTATTATACTCTGCAGACAAAGGTTTAAAAGTAAAATCGACCGCTGCATTATATATTGCAAAACGTTTAGGGTTACCAAACAATTTACTATCTGTGTTTTTAATTGTTCCTGCTTTTATTAGAAATTGGGTCTACGATTTTATAGCCAAAAACAGGTATAAATGGTATGGAAAAAAAGACAATTGTATGATTCCGACACCTGAATTAAAATCTAAATTTATAGATTAAACAAAGACTCTTAAACAATTTATAAACAGAGCTTTACTTTAATATTTTTTTCAACGTATTATAAGCTAGTTTTTCCATTTGATCCATTTCTCCATCAGCAAAAGCCATAAGCTTAATATCTGCAAATAAATCTGCTAAATCATTTCGATAATAGTCGTGTGTTTTTACCGCTTCAACAATATTCTGAATACTCTGATAATCATTATCTTCTTCAAATTTTTCATGCACACGTTGGTACACACTTTTATCTACTCTTGATAAAATATACTCTTTTTCCGATTTACTTTCGTCTAAATCAGAATGTGCTATAAAAAGTAATATATAAGCTAATAATTCGTCTTTTGACCACTTATTTGGGTGTTCCATTGTTTCTGTTGTTAAAGTTCCGTATTCTGTCCACGAGCCATCGTAAACACTATTACTATATCCTAAAATTGTTGCAGCTAAACTTAATACTGATGCTGTTATACCAGAACCACAAGTAAAGACTAATTGTTGATTGCTTTTTGCTAAACCGCTAAACAGAGACTGCCAATCTTTGATTGATCTAAAAGTATTACCTTCCAAAAGCGCAGTATATGGTAAGTTAACCGAGCTTGTTATAGTTCCCGATCGTAATCCCGCTCTAGGCTCACTTACTTTAGATGTAAACCTATCGTTTGAACGGGCATCTATAATTTTAAATTCTGAATCTTTTCCTATAGCCTCTAAAGACTCAAAATAGACCACGTTACTCGGGTTATATTTTGCTTTAAAATCACCTGTTAATTTTATATTGTCTTGACACAATTCTGTTTTAAAATGCTGTGCTTTCCATTCCGGTAAACCACCATCTAATACCGCTACATTAGCATGCCCAAACGTTTTAAACAACCACCAAGCTCTTGGGCTTGAGTAAATACCTTTACTGTCATAAACCACAATAAAACTATCCTTGTGTATGCCTAAATCTCGAGCTGACTGCTCAAACTGTTGTTCTGACGGAATAGTACTAGGAAATTCTGCCATAACATCACTAAAGTCTTTCTTTATATCAAAAAAACGAGCATTAGGTATTTGTTGTTCTTCAGGATTTGATTGACTACCCGCTACTCTAGCAATAGTTGCATCTAAAACAATTAAATTAGGCTGTTCTAAATTAGCTTGCAACCAGTTTACAGATACAATATTATCAAATCCTTCCATAGTTGATTTATTTAACGTTTTCGTAATTATCGTCCCATTCTTTTGGTTTAGGATTGTCATGAAGTTTACCCAAAGATTTTGCCACAATCATAGATACTGTAGCATCTCCCGTTACATTCACAACTGTCCTACACATATCTAAAGGTCTATCTACAGCAAAAATCAACGCTAAACCAATTGGTAATAATTCTGGTGGAAAACCAATAGCTTCCAATACAATAACCAACATAACCATTCCAGCACTTGGCACTGCAGCACTACCTATTGACGCTAATAAAGCGGTACCAACAATTACTAACTGATTTGTAAATGTTAATCCTTCTGGCCAAATTACTTGCATAATAAAAACAGCAGCAATACCTTGATACAAACTAGTACCATCCATATTTACTGTAGCCCCAACTGGTAATACAAAACCAGACACTTCTTTGTCCACTCCCAAATGCTCCTCTACACGTTCCATAGTGACTGGTAATGTTGCAGCACTACTACTTGTAGAAAATGCTAATAACTGTGCAGGACTGAAACGCTGAAGAAACCATAACGGTGATTTTTTTGTAAATATTTTTATCAATAACAAATAAAAACAAATCATTAAAAACAACCCAAATACGACACAGGCTGCATAACCTAACAGTTTAACCAATATTGTAGTGTCATCAAAAGCGATAATAACGTTTGCCATTAATGCAAAAACTGCATAAGGCGCAAATAGCATGATTAAATCAACCATTTTCATAACCACTTCGTTTAAAGAATCAAAGAAGTCTACTAATGGTTTTGCTTTTTTTACTGGAATTAATAATAAACAAATACCAACAAATAATGCAAAGAAAATAACTTGAAGCATTGCCGGTTTTCCATTAGCATCACTAAAAGAAAAGAAAATATTACTAGGAAAAATATCAACTAAAGCTTGTAATGGCCCGGCATCTTGAGTTACTTTTGCTTTACCAATCATTACATCAGCATTACCTTGATATGTTGTTTTTATTTTATCAATAGTTTCTTGAGGCATCCCCTCTCCTGGTTTAACAATATTTACAATACTTAAACCTATTATTATTGCTATTACAGTTGTTCCAATATAAATACCAATGGTACGTAACCCCATTGTTTTGATTTTAGAAATATCTTTTAAATCTGAAATCCCTTTAATTAACGATGCTAATATTAACGGAACTGCAATTAATTTTAAAAGATTAATAAAAATTTTACCAAAAGGAGCTATCCAATCGCCAACAAATCCTTTACCTCCATCTACGCTATTCATTAAAAAACCAAAAATGATTCCTAAAACCATTCCTATTATAATTTTCCAGTGTAATGCAAGTTTTTTCATAAGTTGTTAGTTGTTTTTCCTTTTAGTTAGTTAGTTTTCGTCCTATAATTTTATGTCTCCAAACTTCATAAAGACAACATGTCGTGTCGTCTTGGTCTGGATTATTTAATGGTAATTCACGCTGTATTCTTTTCACCTTATTGTAATCGGATATTAAGCCAAATGTATTTAAATCTCTCGCTAAAAAAGTGTTATCAAAACCACCTCCATTACTTAAAGCGCTAGTATCACCTCCTATTGTGATTAAATCATAACCAACAAACTCAAATTGGTCGGACAAGTCTGCTTTTCTAGCATTAGGTTCTTTAACAATTGCTAGCAAATTAAAATAAGGAATCGTTTTTACTTTTTCTAATACATAATCCAATGTATTAAAATAAAACATGACTAAACCTTGATCTGTTACCAAATGCTCCCAATCTGCTTCTGTATCCATCTCTGGTACAAATAACAACCTATTAAGATTACCATCTAAAGATACTAATTCTTTTAAATGATTAATTTCAGAAAATGCTAAATAGTCCTCCCAACTAAATCCATGCTTATGATTAGCATCAAAAGGCTGCAAAGCTGTATAGTAAATCTTAGATTCCATTTAAAAAATAAAGCTAAACGTGATATTTATAATTGTAATACGGGTTTTATGAGTACGTTTTATTGATCAATAAATAATCCGCTAAAACCAATGCTGCCATAGCTTCCACTATAGGTACCGCTCTTGGCACAACACAAGGATCATGACGTCCTTTACCGTGCATTTCTACTTTTTCGCCGTCCTTATTTATCGTTTCTTGATTTTGCATGATGGTTGCAACAGGCTTAAAAGCCACTCTAAAATAAATATCCATTCCGTTGCTAATACCACCTTGAATACCTCCTGAAAGGTTCGTTTTAGTGCTTCCGTCTATATTAAATAAATCGTTATGCTCACTACCTTTCATTTTTGCGCCACAAAATCCGCTACCATATTCAAAGCCTTTAACAGCATTAATAGATAACATAGCTTTACCCAATTCGGCATGTAATTTATCAAAGACAGGTTCTCCTAATCCAACAGGCACATTCTGTAAAACACAAGTTACTGTACCTCCAATAGTATCTCCTTCTTTACGAATTTGCTTAATGCGGTCAATCATTTTTTCAGCTATAGCTGAATCCGGACAACGCACATCGTTACTTTCTATATTAGAAAAGTCTAAATCTTGATATGGTTTATCTATAAAGATATCTCCAACCGAAGATGTAAACGCATTAATTTTTACATTTTTAAGCATTTGCTTAGCGATAGCACCTGCAACAACCCGACTTGCGGTTTCTCTTGCAGAGCTACGTCCTCCACCTCTATAATCTCTTAAACCATATTTTTTGTCGTAAACATAATCAGCATGACTAGGTCTATAACTATCTTTAATATGCGAGTAATCGTGAGATTTTTGATTAGAATTTTCTATAACAAAACCAATTGGTGTTCCGGTAGTTACACCTTCAAACACACCTGACAAAAACTTAACTTCGTCTGGTTCTTTACGTTGTGTTACAATAGCAGATTGGCCAGGTTTACGTCTATTCATTTCTGCCTGGATAGCCTCTAAATCTAATTCGATTCCTGGAGGGCATCCATCTATAATTCCACCAATTGCGACACCATGTGACTCGCCAAATGTGGTTAGTTTAAATAAGTTTCCGAAGCTATTACCTGCCATAAATCAATTAATTTACGCTAAAGTAATCATAAATAATAGCCAAACAAAACTGAAGTAAATTCAACTTCAAAAAATTGATAATATTAACTTAACAATTCGCTCATAATTAGATAATTATCCAATAATGTTAGATTAACACTAGAAACTGATATTTGCATATCATAATTGAAACCCCAATTGCTTTGAAATTAAAAAGAAAAGTTGAGATTGTTGTTATATCGGATGTGCACCTAGGCACTTATGGCTGCCATGCAAAGCAGCTACTAACCTATTTAAGTAGCGTAGATCCCAAACATTTAATTCTAAATGGGGATATTATTGATGTTTGGCAATTTAGCAAACGGTATTTTCCGAAATCACATATGCAGGTCATTAAAAAAATTGTGGCTTTAGCTGCTAAAGGCACAAAAGTGACATACATAACGGGAAACCATGACGAAATGCTTAGAAAATTCACGGATTCTGAAATAGGAAATATTTCAATAGTTAATAAGTTAGTTCTAGAATTGGACGGTAAAAAAGCATGGTTTTTTCATGGCGATGTCTTTGATGCTTCCATACAAAGTGCCAAATGGTTAGCTAAACTTGGTGCCTACGGTTACGATCTTTTAATTTTAATAAACAGATTAATAAATTGGCTACTAATTACTTTTGGAAAGGAACGCTACTCATTATCAAAAAAAATAAAAAACAGTGTCAAAGGAGCAGTTAAGTTTATCAGCGATTTTGAAAAAACAGCAACAGACTTAGCTATAGAGAATGGTTATGACTATGTTATTTGCGGACATATCCATCAACCTAAACACGAAATAGTAGAAACTAAAAAAGGAAAAACAAACTACTTAAACTCCGGAGATTGGGTAGAGAATTTTACTGCTTTAGAATATCAGTTTAACCGCTGGAAGCTTTACAGGTATAGTGAAGATAAACTATCTGCCTTTTATGCAGACGAAGAATTGAAAGACATGTCGGAACAAGAATTAATTGCTGCAATTACAGTTATGAAACCTTTTAAAACTCCTAAATAACATTTTAAATTTGTGCTGTTAGTTTTAGTTATTGTTTATTTGTTAAAAACAATATTAAAATGAAGCCATTAAAACTTACTCTGCTTTTTGCTATTTGTACCGTTATTTTCAACTGTTCTAGTTCTGACTTAGATGATAATAATGGTTTAACTCAACAACAATTTACTGGTGATTTCTTCCCTTTAAACATGGGTAACACTTGGAATTATGAGGTGCAAAACACAGATAACGACACTAACCAAACTGTAATTAGCACAGATTTTATAGAAGTAGAAAGCCAAACAAATACAGGATTTTCATTAAGTGTAAATCAAAATGGCATTCCAAATGGTATCATGAGTGGAATTTTAACAAGCGGTGCATTAACCCACACAGAAACAACATTAATCTCAAACGGTACTGTAGAATTACCAATAGATGGTTTTGATTTACAAATTGAACTAGAAAATGCCTTACTTTATAATACACAAGCCACTAATGGTGAGCTATTATCAACACAATCAGGAGTATTTACTCAAGATTTTGAAGGATACCCAATAACCATTAATTACACACTATCAAGCACGCAATTAGCTAACTTAGAAACGTTAACGGTGGATAACACGACTTACAATACTATTACTTCAGCTAATATAAGTTTAACACTATCTGTAACAACAGAAGTTACTTTTGGTATTACCCAAACCATTCCCATATTAGATGACACAACTCCTGTATTATCAGTAAATAGTTATTACGCAGAAGATATAGGACTTGTAAAAGCAGAAGCGACTAGCGGTTACACATTAAATGCTAATACTGTAAGTATCTTAGAAGGTATTGGTGTCGATTTAAGTCAATTACCAACAAGTTTATCTGTACTAAATAATCAAACATTAATTAGTTATAGTGTTACACAATAATTACAACAACGCCTGCTTTAAAATAGTTATTGGATGTAATGCTACGCGTTGTGTTCCATCTTTTATTTGATGCCTACAACTGGTCCCATTAGCACTTATAACTGTAGTCATTGGGGCTTTTCTTACAGCTGGAAACAAGGTTTGTTCTCCTACTTGCATACTAACTTCGTAATGCTCTTTTTCGTAACCAAAACTTCCCGCCATACCACAACACCCACTGGGTATTAATGTTACTTTATAGTTTTTAGGAAGATTCAAGACGTTAAAACTGTAAATTTGACTAGACTGTGCTTTTTGATGGCAATGCCCATGAAATTTAATTGTTTTAACCTCCTCAGAAAACTGTGCCGAAGTTATGTTTCCTAATGCTATTTCGTTAGATAAAAAAGCTTCAATTAAATACGTGTGTTCTGCTATCGCTTTCGCGGAAATTTTGTCGTCGACCAATCTTGGGTATTCATCTTTAAAGGATAAAATAGCAGAAGGCTCAACACCTATTAAAGGCGTGTTTTCTGAAACTAAATCTTTAAAAATTGACACATTTTTATCGCCCACTTTTTTAGCCTGTTCTAATAGTCCTTTAGACATAAATGCACGACCAGATTCTACATTATCAACAAGCTTTACATTGTAGTTTAAGCCTATTAATAATTGTATCGCATCCTTCCCTATTTCAGAATCTAATTGATTAATAAATTCATCATTAAACAAATACACTGTTTTAATATAACTTTCACTAACTAATTCTTTTTTAATTAATTGATACTCCTTACTTAAAGTTTTACTTGATAATAAAGGCAAACTTCTTTTAGGTGCAACACCAATACTTTTTTTAATCAAAGATGATGTTACAGTATTAGAAAACATAAAATTTGTAACTCCCTTAAAGCGTCTCCCTAAATGATTTAACTTATCATTGTAAGCAAAGAGTTTTGTTCTTAAAGATGTTCCGTTTTCTTTCTGATATTGATATAAAAATTCAGCTTTTAAACTAGCAACATCTACACTACTTGGACACTCACTAGAACATGCTTTACAACTTAAGCATAAATCAAAAACCGACTTCAATTCTTCATGATTAAACTTGTTTGCTTTCTCTGAATTTGTCAAGTATTCTCTTAACGCATTTGCTCTTGCTCTTGTCGTATCTTTTTCATTTTTTGTTGCGCGATAACTAGGACACATTGTACCTCCAAATTCTGGAAGCTTTCTACAGTCACCAGAGCCATTACATTTTTCTGCTTCACGCAAGATACCTTCCGATTTAGAAAAATCTAATATGGTCTTAATTTCTGGCGCTACGCTATCTGTTTGATAACGTAAATTTTTATCCATTGGAAACGCATCTACTATTTTCCCAGGATTAAATATGTTGTTTGGATCAAAAGAAGACTTAATACGTTTTAATAATTGATAGTTTTTATCACCAATCATTAATTCTACAAATTCCCCTCTAACAATACCATCACCATGCTCTCCACTAAAAGAGCCCTTATATTTTTTAACTAAAAGCGCAACATCAGTTGTGATTTGTCGGAACAACTTAACATCTTCTTTCTTTTTTAAATCTAAAATAGGACGCAAATGCAACTCTCCTGCTCCTGCATGCGCATAGTAGACCGCTTTTTGATTGTACCCTTTCATTAAAGCCGTAAAATCAGAAATGTAATTTGCTAAATCTGGCAATGCCACAGCTGTATCTTCAATACAGGCCACTGCTTTTTTATCACCAATCATGTTACCTAACAATCCTAAGCCAGCGCTCCTTAAATTATTAGCTTTATCTATTTGATCTTCAATTAATATAGGGTTAGCATAGCTTTTGGTGTTATTTTTTGCAGAGAAAATCAAATTTTCAGCCTTTAACGTAGCATCCTCAAGACTAACACCCCTAACTTCACACATTAAAATAGCTTCCGGATCTCCTTGTATAAAATAGCGATTGTCTTGTTGCGTTTTATTGTGCCTTGTTAAATCTAAAATGGTTTTGTCCATCATTTCGCAAGTATACAAATCATGCTCCATTACTGGATTTACAGCATTTAAACAGTCTTCAATAGTTTTAAAATGCAATGCAACCATTACTCTATTTTCAAGAGGTAAATCGTCTAGTTTTAATGTTATTTGTGTTGTAAATGCTAATGTACCCTCGCTTCCTGTTAATAAGTTACAAAGGTTAATATCTTCAGAATTTAAAATCTTATCCAAAGCATACCCAGTGTTTCTTCTATGTATTTCGGGCTTAGGAAAATGTTTTAAAATTTCAGCCTTAGCGTCTTCAGTAAAAACATCGTTTTGTATTTGATTATAGATTTGACCTTCTAAAGTGTTTAATGTCAATTTCTGTTTAAATTCGTCTTTAGAAAAACTTTTAAATTCCGCTTCACTTCCATCGCTTAATATGGTTTGTAACGCAATAACCTTATCTCTTGTTACGCCATACTTTATGGAAGTTGTACCTGATGAGTTATTACCAACCATACCGCCAATCATGCATCGGTTAGATGTAGAGGTATTGGGACCAAAAAACAAACCATGAGATTTAAGGTAGTTATTTAATTGATCTCTAACCACTCCAGGTTGTACAGTAACTGTCTTATTATTTAAGTCTATAGATAGGATGTCTGTAAAATGCTTAGACACATCCACTACAATTCCTGTACCTACACATTGTCCTGCTAAAGATGTTCCTGCTGTTCTTGGTATTAAAGATGTATTGTTTTGTTTAGCAAAAGTTATAAGTTGTTTTATATCCTCTTTATTTTTAGGGTAAGCAACCGCTAAAGGCAGCATTCTATAAACAGAAGCATCTGTTGCATAAATGGATTTTGTTAAATCATCATGATACAATTCTCCTAATAAACTGTTTTTCAACTTGTTTAAATCCATATTACCCTTTAAAAATTACAAAAAAATCAACATTTTACGTATTTCATCGGTAAAATAAGTGTTTTAACGATATGAAACATTTAGTATGCTCTCAAAAATAGGAAAGATAGTTAGATAATTACATTTGTATTATTAACAATTAACATAAAACAAAATAAATGTCAACAAATCTATTAAACTTATTCAAAGAACAATTATCAGACAACGTACTTAGTAATGTATCTAACTTAGTTGGAGGAGAGAAAACAGAAACAATACAAAAAGGGCTTATGGCTGCTGCACCTGCATTATTAGGTGGTATTATGGATAAAGCCTCTACAACGGAAGGTGCTGCTTCAATTTTTAACATGTTAGGTGATGGTGCCGAAATGGGTAATTTATCAAATGCATTAGGTGCAGGCGGTGAAAAATCTGATGGTTTTTTAAATAAAGGGTTAGATTTTGTGAAAAATATATTAGGAGATAAAGCTTCTGGAGTTATTGATTTAGTAAGTTCTGTATCAGGAATGGGTAAAGATTCGTCTTCATCTATATTAAGTGTTGCTGGATCTGTTTTAGGCGGTGTTTTAGGAAAACAAAAATCTTCAGGAATGGATTTAGGAAGTTTTGTTGGAATGTTATCTGGACAAGGTAGCTTTTTAGACAAGTTTGCTCCTGCTGGATTAGCTTCTTTGTTAGATTTAAGTTCTTTTTCTGGAATTTCTGATAAATTAGGAAGTTTAGCTGGTGGTGCTTTAGGTTTTGCTGGTGATACAGGAAAAGCTGCTTTAGATGGTGCTGGTAAACTAGTTGGTGGTGCTGCAGATGTTGCTGGTAATGTTGGAAAAGGTGCTGTTGATGGTGCAGGAAAAATAATAGGTGGAGCTGCAGGTGTTGCTGGTAACCTTGGAAAAGGTGCTGTTGATGGTGTTGGAAAAATAGGTGGTGCTGCTGCAGGTGTTGCAGGTAACGTTGGAAAAGGCGCTATTGATGGTGTTGGTAAAATAGGGGGTGCTGCTGCAGGTTTAGCAGGAAGCGCAGGAAAAGCTGGAGGATCTTTAATTAAAAAGATTTTACCTTGGGCAATTGGAATTATTGGATTGTTACTAGCATTCTTTTTAGTAAAAGGTTGTGATAGTGATAAGTCTATATTAGATAATGTAAAAAATGCTGCAAACGAAACGACAGGCGCTATTTCAAACACAGCAAATTCTGCTGTAGATGCTGCAGGTAACGCCGTAAACAAAACAGTAGACGCTGCAGGAAATGCTGTAGATGCAACTGGTAACGCTATCGGTAATACAGTTGACGCTGCAGGTAATGTAATAAACAAAACTGTTGACGCTGCAGGTAATGCAGTAGATGCTACAGGAAAAGCGATAGGTAATGTTGCAGGTGGTATTGTAGATGCTTCAGGTAATGTAGTTAATGCTTTTGGTGAAGCTATCGGAAACTTTTTTAGCTCTGATTTACCAAACGGAACAAAATTAAACATTCCAGAAGGTGGATTTGAAGATAACTTCCTAAGTTATATCAAAGACGGAAAGTTTGAAGCTGGAAAGTACTATGCTTTTGATAGATTATACTTTAACACTGGATCTTCTTCTTTAGATGCAAATTCTATGAATCAAATTGAAAACGTTGCTGCTATAATGAAAGCGTATCCTGAAGTAAAGATTTTATTTAGAGGTCATACTGATAACACAGGATCTGTAGCAGGAAATAACAAATTATCTGCTAGCAGAGCACTTTCAGTAAAAAATAAATTAGTTGAAATGGGTGTTGCTACTTCTCGTATTAATACAAAAGGAATGGGATCTGCTGATCCGATTGCTGATAACGGTACTGCTGAAGGAAGAGCAAAAAACAGAAGAATTGATGTTTCTATTGAAAAATAGAACTACAAAATAGTTAGTTAGTTTAAGTTGAAAAAGGTTGGTAAACATATGTTTCCAACCTTTTTTTTTATTAAAAATATAAATTTTAAAACCGAAGAATTAGTTTACATTCGCCTAGTATTTATAACGAGACATCTAAGCACTAATTTTTAACGTATATACATTAACTAATAAATAAATTAACATGAAAAAACAACTTTTATTTGCTATTGCTGTCTTTGGATTTGCAACATTTACTTATGCCCAAGATATTTCTGAAAATGCTATTGGTCTTCGTTTAGGAGATAGCGATGGTTTTGGAGCAGAAATATCTTATCAAAGAGGGTTAGGTGATAATAACCGTTTAGAATTAGATTTAGGTTTAAGAAGCGGTAATAATTATGATGGTTTTAAGCTTGCAGGCTTATACCAATGGGTTTGGGTTTTAGATGGAGACTTTAACTGGTACGCCGGAGTTGGTGGAGGTGTTGCTTCTTACAGTTTTGATAATGTACCTAATGGTTTTGATGATAGCGAAACATTTGTTTTTGCTGCTGGAGATATTGGAATTGAATATAATTTTGATATTCCATTACAATTATCTTTAGATTTTAGACCTGAAATTGGTTTTGGAGACAAGGCTTACAGAAATGATGATTTAGATTTTGATATCGCTTTAGGAATTCGCTATAGATTCTAGTTTAAAATATTATAAATAAAAACCACCTATTTTAGGTGGTTTTTTTATGTTCTTAATTTAATATTTTACATTTATTTAAGGTCTCTTGATATATTGCTTCGTACTGCGGAACAATTTGATGAATATCAAATGTTTTAGCTTGCTCCTTAGCATTTATTTTAAATTGATTTAATATTGCATCATCTTCCAAGATTTTAATTGCATTTTCACTCATACTTTCTACATCTCCCACATCACTTAAATAACCAGAAAAACCTTCTTTATTCACTTCTGGAATCCCTCCTGTATTACTGGATATAACCGGAACACCTGATGCCATAGCTTCTAAAGCAGATAATCCAAAACTTTCCGTTTTACTTGGCAATAAAAATAAATCTGAAAAACATAGTATTCTGTCTATCTCATTACTATTACCAAAAAAGACTACTTTATCCATAATTCCCAATTGTTCACATAAACGTTCGGCCGGTTCCCTTTCTGGACCTTCTCCAACCATCATTAATTTTGCAGGAATTTTTTTCTGAATTTTGTTAAAAATATTAATAACATCAGGTATGCGCTTTACTTCTCTCATATTACTAATGTGAGTAATAATCTTTTCGTCTTCATTTGCCATCATGCCACGTTGACAATCTGTAAATCCATTACTAAACTTTGTAATATCTATAAAGTTAGTCACTACATGAATATCATTTTTAATATCAAATAAACGTAACGTATCGTCTTTTAAGCTTTGAGACACCGCTGTAACAGCATCTGATTTATTTATACTAAATGTTACTGCTGGTTTATAGAATGGATGACTCCCCACTAAAGTAATATCCGTACCGTGTAAAGTCGTTACTATTGGCACATATATATTATCTTCTCTAAGCATTTTTTGAGCCATATAGGCTGCGTATGCGTGCGGAATTGCATAATGTACGTGTAAAACTTCAATGCCATGCAGTTTTACCATATCCACAAGTTTACTAGATAAAGCTAACTCATAAGGTTGGTAATGAAACAAAGGGTATTCTGGTACATTTACTTCATGAAAATGCACATTGTTACCTAACAATTCTAGTCTTACAGGTTGATTATAAGTAATAAAGTGAATCTCATGACCACGTTTTGATAACTCTAAACCTAACTCTGTTGCTACTACGCCACTTCCTCCAAATGTTGGATAACAAACAATACCTATTTTCATGTAATATCTATGGTTTAATACTTGGTCTGATTATTTTTAAAAACTTTACAATTTAATCTATAATTGCATCGTAAATGGCTGCTTGGATATTGGTTCTAATATCTTGTCTTAATAGTGTATTAGGACCTTTTGAAGATGGATACGTTCTATTAGCCATAAAAACATATACAATTTCTTGTTCTGGATCTGCCCAAGCATAGGTCCCTGTAAATCCTGAATGTCCAAAACTAGTCATACTTACACAACCACAAGTTGGGCCAGCATCTCCTAATTGAGGTTTATCAAACCCAATCCCTCTCCTATTATTACTTTCGCAATAATAACACGTATTAAATTTATCTAACGTCTCAGGTTTAAAATAGCGAATCCCACCGTAAGTTCCTTTTTGTAAATACAATTGCATAATCTTAGCAATATCATTAGCATTACTAAAAACACCTGCGTGACCTCCTACACCGTCTTGCATAGCCGCACCCATATCATGCACGTAACCTTGTACTTTTTGATATCTGTAATAGTCATCTATTTCAGTTGGGACAATACGACTATTACTAACTTTATTATATGGATTGTACATCGTGTTATTAGCACCTAAAGATTTGTAAAAATGGTCTGCAGTCAACTCGTCTAAACGTTTATCATAGTGCGACTCTATGTATTGTTTTAAAATATAGTAAGGTAAATCACTATATCTATATTTTAATCGCGTTAATAAATCAGTATCTTTAATTCTAGTATTAATAGAATCTTTATAGTTGTCTCTTAAATACAATTCTGGAGAGACTTTAATAGAAAAACCCTGAGACTTAACTTTTCTATAATATTTTGTCGAAGGTTGTTTAGTGTCAGGATCTAATGTTGCGAAATAAAATGGAATCCACGGTTTTAATTGTGCGTAATGCGACAACATTTTTTTTAAAGTGATATTCTTTTTATTAGAATTTTTATACAATGGTATAATTTCAGAAAGCTTAGTATCTAAAGACACAATACCTTGTTCTTCTAACTCCATTAACAATGGTAAAGTTGCTACAATTTTAGTTAAAGAAGCGATATCATAAATATCATCTGGTTTTACTTGCTCCGACCCTTCGTAAGTATGTTTACCAAAATTTTTGTTATAAATTACTTTTCCTTTTCTAGCTATTATCAACTGTATACCAGGTGTCATTTTACCATTAACAGCGTGATTAGCTATAGAGTCAATCTTTTTTAAAGCATAACTAGACATACCAACACGTTCTGGAATACTATATCCTAAACGCTCTAAAGAGTTTTCTTGTTTCCCTTCTCCTACTTTAAAATATGGTCCAGCCGAAACAGGTAATTTACCTCGAGCGGCTATAGCTCCGAAAATTAGCTGAGCCGATTTTTCTTGAGAGATTTTACTATTTTGATAACTAACTACTACACTTTCTATATTAGTAACTGACTTTAAATCTAAAAGCGCATAAGGTTTAGCAAAAACATCTAAAATAACATTATTAGTTCTAGCTATTTCCTGCAACCACACTAATTCTTTATTTGAAAACTTATAACTTTTCCAAGGACTAGCATTAGACTTATGAAACCCTACTATTACCGTATTATAGTTCTGTAATTTAACAATCAATTCGTCTAAATTGTCAGAGGACACTTCATGTACTTTAGTGTACTTTTTAAGCTCATCTACAAAATAAGAGCCATCCGCACTACCAAGCTTTACATAAGCTATTTTTTTAGTCTCAAGATTTCTAAGTGGTAATTGATTAGTTGTATCTCTTGCAATTGTAATGGCATTTTCCATTAGCATCTCATACAATGCATCATCTTTAATTCTATTTAAATCAGATACAAGGTGGTATGGACTAACAGGTCTATAATTATTTAAACCTACTTTATATTTTGCTTTAAGTATTTTTTTAACTGAATGCGCTAAACGTGCTTCTGAAATATCCTGATTATTATAAGCTTCAATAAATTTAGCAATAGCAGTTGGAACATCTCCCGACATTAGCATCACATCATTACCCGCTTGAAAAGCTGCTAAATCAATATCTCCAAATGCACTAAAATTTGAAGCACCTTTCATGGTCAATGCATCCGTGAATATTAGACCTTTAAAGCCTAAACGTTGCTTTAATATATTAGTTACTATGTTTTCTGATAGTGTTGATGGATAACCATCTCTAGGCTCTAAACTAGGAATATTAAGGTGAGCAACCATAACGCTTGATAAGCCTTCTTTGATTAACCTTCTGTACGGATACAACTCTACAGAATCAATACGTTTTTCGTCAAATGTAACTGTTGGTAATGTTTTATGAGAATCTGAATCTGTATCGCCATGACCCGGGAAATGCTTAGCATTAGCTAATACACCAGCGTTTTGCATTCCTTTCATGAAGGCTAAAGCTTTTTCGGTAACATTATCTCTGTCCTCTCCAAAAGAACGGTTTCCAATAATAGGATTATTTGGATTTGTATTAATATCTACAACTGGTGCAAAATTAAAATGTACACCAATACGTTTGCAATGCTCTCCTAATTGGCGACCTGTTTGCTCAATTAATTGATTGTTCTGAATGGCACCCAAAGTCATATTCCAAGGAAAAGCATAAGTAGAATCTAAACGCATACTCAAACCCCATTCCGCATCAATACCAACTAATAATGGCACTTTTGAAGCAGCTTGAAGTTCGTTATTAAGTTTTGCTTGTCTAACAGGACCTCCTTTAGAATAAATAACGCCTCCAATTTTATTGTTCTTAATTAAATTAAGAACATTACTTTTTTCTATTTCTGTTTGATTAGAAAAAACCTGAATCATATATAACTGTCCAATTTTCTCTTCTAAAGTCATGGTGTCATATAAATCATCAACCCACTGTTTCTGGGCGATTGGATCTTTATCCAATAAAGGGTCAGGGGTGTCTTGCGCGTGTAAAACGCTAGAAAACACTAAAAATAAGATGAGGGCTTTTAAATATTGCATATACTAAATTTGACTTTTTAAGTGGTACATTAATATACCACTAAAAACTATGCCAAATTAGTACTTTTAAGATTATTAATAAAGGACTTTGTGATAGAATTATAACCGTTTTTTGAACAATTTTAATTCAAAAAACGATTGTGCCAACTCTCGCTTGCAGGGACTTCCCAACTTTCGTTAAGCTCTTCAATATTTGTTACTAAGTTGTTAAACACAATTGTGTTTTTAGAAACTGCTTTTTGCTTCGCCATTTTTCTAAAATCTGTCAACGTTTTATGTGCTACAAATTCGCCTTGCTTATAAGATACATTCATTTTATCTAATAAATCAACGTCATATTCTTTTTCTAATTGTTGAATAAAAACAACAGAAGCATCAATACTACAACCCGTAGCTTGATTTAGTTCTTGATCTAAAGCGAAAATAATAAATCGCTTATATCTGATGTCATAACCAGATTTTAAGTCAGCACCATGTGCTGTCCAACTTTCTATAAAAACATCTAATTTAGACTTAATATCTTCTAATTCTGTATCTGAAAAAGAACGGTTAGCTTGGTAAATCCAAACTCTTGAAGTTTCTGGTAATGTGTTAAAATCTACTAGCATTATATTGTTGTTATTCTATTAAATCTATATGTCTATCGTGATACCCTAATAAATACAAGACACCATCTAATCCTATGCTAGAAATGGCACTTTGGGCATTGTTTTTTACTTTTGGCTTGGCATGAAATGCAATTCCTAACCCTGCTAAATTAAGCATTGGCAAGTCATTTGCTCCATCTCCAACTGCTATGGTTTGACTGATATCAATCCCTTCTTTTTCTGCTATTTCTTTAAGGTATTCCGCCTTTTTATTACCATCTACAATATCTCCAAGATAACCGCCAGTTAGAACGCCATCTTTAATTTCTAATTGATTAGCATAGACATAATCCATACCCAATTCTTTTTGTAGATAGTGTCCAAAATAGGTAAAACCTCCTGATAAAATAGCGGTTTTAAAACCGTACTTTTTTAAAGTATCAATTAAACGTCTTGCCCCTTTAGTTATTGGTAGATTAATGGCAACGTCATGTAAGACATCTTCACTTAATCCTTTTAATAGTCTCATACGTTGTATAAAACTTTCATTAAAATCTATTTCTCCTTGCATTGCTGATTCCGTAATTGCTTTTACTTCATCACCAACACCTGCTAATTCTGCTAATTTATCAATAACTTCTGCTTGAATAAGTGTTGAATCCATATCAAAACAAACCAAACGTCTATTACGTCTATAAATATTATCTTCCTGAAATGCAATATCTACATCTAAATCATGAGAAATTTGCATGAATTTTTCTGTAAATTCAGACTTACTTTCTATTTTACCTCTAATAGACAACTGAATGGATGCTCTAGGATATTCGGCTTCCTGCACTAAAGACGTACGACCGGTTAAACGTTTAATGGCATCAATATTTAAGTTTTTATCAGAAATAAACTTAGTGACTTCCGATATTTGCTCGGCAGTTAACTTATCTCCCAAAATAGTCACAATGTATCTGTCTTTACCTTGTAAACTAACCCAGTTTTCATAATCGTCTAAAGAAATTGGTGTAAACTTAGCTTTAACACCAAGCTCATACGCCTTAAACAATAAATCTTTTAATACTGCAGCCGAGTTATTTCCGGACTCTATCTCAAACAAAAAACCTAAGGATAGTGTATCATGTATATTGGCTTGTCCAATATCTAAAACCTTAGCGCCATAATTGGCTAATACATTAGTTAAACTTGATGTTAATCCTGGCTTATCCTGTCCTGAAATGTTTAAAAGAAATATATCGTTTGCCATTATTACTGAGTTGTTAACTACTACTAAATGCGTATTAGTTAGTCTATACTTATTATTTATTCAATTTTTTGTGATCTCTTCTATACGTTAAATACCCGTTAAGCGCTGCAAATAAAACTAAATGTGCTATAAATTTAATGACAGAAAATGGCAACTCTTTATAATAGTCCCAACCAGCCATAATTAAAGCAAATACTAACCCTGATATTAAGCCTGATAAAATATACTTTTTCATATTTTACTATAGGTTTTGTGCGCTAGCGATAAGCTCCGCAATATCCATTACTTGTATTTCGTTTTCCTTTTCTTTGACTTTTACACCATCGGACATCATAGTCATACAATATGGACAACCAGTTGCGATAATATCTGGTTTTGTTTCTAGAGCGTCTTCCGTTCTAAGCTCATTTATGTCTTTGTTTCCTTTTTCTGGCTCTTTAAACATTTGCGCACCTCCTGCTCCACAACATAATGCTGTAGATTTACTACGCTTCATCTCTATTAGATTAGCATTTAAAACGGATAATACATCTCTTGGTGCTAAATACTCTGAGTTTGCACGTCCTAAATAACAAGGATCGTGAAATGTAATACGTTTACCACTAAATGTACTGTTCTCTATTTGAATAACTTTAGAGTCTATTAACTGCTTAATAAATTGTGTGTGGTGTAAGACTTCGTAATTACCACCCAATTCTGGATATTCGTTTTTTAAACAATTATATGAGTGCGGATCGCATGTTACAATACGTTTTACCTCGTATGCGTTTAACACCTCAATATTCATAAACGCTTGCATTTGAAACAAAAACTCGTTTCCTGCACGTTTAGCTAAATCTCCTGTAGCACTTTCTTCTGTACCTAATACAGCAAAATTAACATTGGCTTTGTTTAATATCTTAACAAATGCTTTTGTTATTTTTTTTGCTCTATCGTCATAACTTCCTGCTGATCCTACCCAGAATAAAATATCTGGAGTTTTTCCTTGGGTCATCATTTCTGCCATAGTTGGCACTATAAGTTTTTCGCTCATAATTAAGTTTTATTTTATTGCTGAAAAATCGATTTTAGATAACCTGATGTAAATAGATAAAATCTTGATACCGTTTTTCATTTTATTTTTTGGATCGTCCTGCTCTAAAGCTGCTAACTTTAATGCTTGTAATCCTAATTGTTCTGTCTGTTTTTCTGTACAAAAATCACACAGCACTTTTTTTAATTTGATATGTTCTACATTACTAGACTTGTACTTAATACTAGTAATGATTTTAAATTGAAGCGAGTCTTTTTTATAATCCTGAGCCTGTAGCTTGGTTAAGCTAAAAGTTAAGATTAGTAGTGTTAAGACGCTATATTTCAATTAATTATTCTTTTTTGTTTCGTGTTACAATTAATACAAATCCTAGTGTTGTACAAAAGCCCGCTAAAAAACCTCCCAAACCTCCTGTGTCAAATTTGCCAACAACAAAGAATGATAACAGTCCTATTACTAATATGGCAATGCCACTAATTAATCTTGTTTTGGATGGTACTTTGTATATAAAACTCATTGTTTTTTATGCGTTAGCGGTAGTAATGGCATCCTTTTTTTGCTGCCATATATGGCAAAAAAAGATACAACCCTTCGACTGCGCTCAGGGTAAATTCCAACGCGACCCTTGTGGTAACGCCCAAATAATTTTACTCGTCTTTCCAGTTTAAACGGTCCATTTGGTTGTAAGGCCAAGGTGCACCATTGTTTTCTATATTAGTCATCATGTTATTTAACTCTGTTGGCGCCGCACTTTTTTCCATTACTGAATATTGACGCATTTGCATGATAATATTTAAAGGATCAATACTTACCGGACAAGCCTCTACACAGGCATTACAACTTGTACAAGCCCAAAGCTCCTCGTCTGTAACATAGTCTCCCAATAATTGCTTACCATCATCCACAAACACCCCTTTGTTAGCGTCTATATTTTTACCAACTTCTACTAGACGATCTCTAGTATCCATCATTATTTTACGTGGTGATAGTTTTTTACCTGTCAAGTTTGCTGGACACTCGCTTGTACAACGTCCACATTCTGTACACGTGTAAGCGTTAAGTAAGTTTACCCAACTTAAATCTTGTACATCACTTGCTCCAAATTTTTCTGGAACTGCATCTTCTTCTCCTTCAGGCGCTGCTGCAAACGGATCTGCGTCTGGATCCATCATCATTTTAACTTCCTTGGTTACCGTTGGGTTATTAGGAAATTGTCCTTTTGGAGTTAGCTTACCGTAATATGTGTTTGGAAATGCTAATAAAATGTGCAAATGCTTAGAAAAGTATAAGTAGTTTAAGAAAGCTAAAATACCTACAATGTGCATCCACCAAGCAGCACGCTCAATAATATGTAATGTAGATGTTGATAATCCATCAAATAATGGTGCTATAAACTGACTTATTACATTTCCTGAATTGTATCCTTGAAATACAGTATCTGTAGCATTCATTACTAAAAACAAGCACATCAAAACAACTTCAAAATAAAGGATAATGTTACCATCTGATTTTGGCCACCCTTTCATCTCTGAACTCATGAAACGTTTTAGCTTTATAACATTACGTCTTATCCAAAACACAATAACTGCGACTAATACTAATAATGCTAAAACTTCAAAACTACCAATTAAAAAGCCATATAATGCGCTTGGTAAGATTGAATGCCCGATCCTATGTGTACCAAATAATCCGTCTATTATAATTTCAAAAACTTCGATATTAATAATAACAAATCCTACGTAAACTACAATATGTAAAATTCCCGCTATTGGACGTTTCACCATTTTACTTTGCCCTAAAGCAATGTAAGCCATGTTTTTCCAGCGTTGTGGTTTGTTGTCAGAGACATCTAAATCTTTACCTAAATTTATGTTTCTAACAAGTTTTCTGACATTATTTGCAAAATAACCGATACCTGCAGCAAGTATGATAGCAAAAATTATATTTGGTATGTATTCCATGTTTGTTTAGTTAGTTTTTGTCTTGATTTTTCTTTTCTTCTTTAATTTCGTTTCCATCAGCATCATAACGTTTTGCTTTTTTTCCGAATAAAGAAAAATGCACATAACGTTTAGGATTAAGCTTCATATCCTCTAAAAGTTGCTCCATTTGTAATGCTGCTCCTTCTAAGTTTGAATATAATTTATCGTCATTTAATAGTTTGCCAATAGACCCTTCCCCGTTTTTAACACCCGCAAGCATACTATTTACGCTACCTAATGTTGCTTCTAGATCAGCTACTGTTTTAGTAATATCCACTTTATTTAACTTCTCGCTCATTTGATTTAAATTAACGCTAGTTTTATTAAAGTTGTCGACCATTGCTGTTACATTTTGGTCATTTTTTTTAACTAATGAATTTATTGAGTTTGCTAAACCATTGTATGATTTTAAAGTAGCATTTAACTCCGCTAACGTACTTTTTAAACCATCACCTGATTGATCTGAAACCAAACCGTTTAAATTACCCATTAAGGTATCTACCGTTTTTAAAGTCCCGTCTAAATTTGTGCTTAATTGAGAGAAATCACTAGATAGACTTGTTACTAAACCTTCTTTTACTGATGATTTTATTAATTCTCCGTTTTTAGCCATCTGAGTATCTTCTGCCGGAATAATCTCCAAAGCATTACCTCCCATTAGTCCTGTTTGAAACAAACTAATTGTACTATTTTTAGAAAATTGCAATTGCTTATCTACAGAAAAGGCTACTCTAGTTTTACCTGTTTGAAAATCGTAAATAATTTCTTTAACCTTACCCACATTGTTACCTTTAATAGTAACTGGTGCAGATACTGCTAACGAATTATAATCAAACTCTGTATAATACGTGTTGTTAGAATCAAAAATGTTATTCCCTTTTAAATAACTAAATCCAAAAATGAAAAAGATTATTCCAAGTATAACTAGTATGGCTGTTTTAACTTCAAGTGTTAGTTTCAATATGCTAAATTTAGATTGGTAACAAAATTAGAAATAAATTACAAAAGAATGGGTCTAATTAGAGTCGGTTTTTAAGGCTTCCGATAGTTTAATTTGCTTCCCATCCTTAAGTGCAACAATATAAGCGTCTTTATACCCTTTGTTTTTAGCTTCAATTTGTAGTTTTTGAGCTATATTATAGTCTGATGTATAGCCATAATAATACTTATACAAACGTCCTTGCTTTTCTCTAGATATTTCTTTTAGACCTTTAAAATTATAGGCTTTAGGCTCTAAAGCCTTAGCACTAGCTGCTATCTGTATTTTAAATACTGTGTTTTTTATAGTTTTTTTTGCAGTAGAAATTGTATCCTCAATAACAGGATCTACAATATAATTGTCACCAACATTTAAATCTAAAGATTTTTTATAAGCATTAACTGCTTTTAAGATAGAGGTAGCCATTTTAGACTGTCCGCTTTTAGAATTTAAAAATTTACCTTCTGCATTATTAGTTAAAAAACCAACTTCTACTAAAACACTTGGCATATAGGTATTGTGTAACACCCAAAGACTAGCTTGTTTGATACCTCTACTTTTACGTTTAGATTGGTCTATAAAATTATCTTCGATTAATCGTGCTAATTTAATACTCTGCTCTACATAATCTTCTTGTTGTAAAGCCAAACCAATTAATGACTCTGGTGCATTAGGGTCAAATCCCTTATAATTTTTCTTATAATCTTTTTCTAAAAAAATAACTTCGTTCTCTTTTTTTGCGACATCAAAGTTACGTTTTGTATTAGCGACTCCTAAAACAAACGTTTCTGTACCTGATGCTTGAGACGAGTGAGAATTACAGTGTACAGACACAAATAAATCTGCATCTGCTCTATTTGCAATAGCTGCACGCTCGCGCAACTCAATAAACACATCTGTTTTTCTAGTATAAATAACTTTAAAATCCTTTTTACCTTCTAAGGCTTTACCAACTTCTAAAACTATTTTTAAAGCAATATCCTTTTCTTTATGACCATTACCTAAATTACCAGGGTCATCTCCTCCATGACCAGCATCTAAGACCACTACAAATTTACCGTCGTTAGATTGCGCAGTAATAGTTTGAGTACTACCAAATGTTAATACTATTATAAAGGACACTATAAGTTTAAAAATGTACGTTTGCATATAAGTTATAACCAATTATTATTACGATTAGTATGATTTATAAATTTTAACGAATATTAAAACATTCACAAAAAAATATATGTAGTTTTGTCTTTTCAAAAACCAAGCCATACTTTTACAAAAATACATTTAAAAGCGTTGCGTACAAATAGTCTTCATATACTTTTTACTTTGAGTTTTACAGTGTTTATTAACACGTTTAGCTTTGCACAGCAGGATTTACCTAAAGATGGTGAGTCAATACCTGCTATTCAAGAAAAAGAACAGCCCATTACAACACTAAAAGATTCCACTTCTATTAACGTAGAACAATTATTAGGATCTAAAAAAGAAACAGATAGTGTCGTAACAGATTCTATTAAACCAAAACCTTTATTAAGCAGTACCATTTCTTACAAAGCTAAAGATTATATGTCTTTTAAAAAGAAAGAAGCTAAAATGTATCTTTATAATGAAGCGCAAGTGGTTTATGAAGATATGGATATTTCTGCTGGACTAATTATTATAGATTATACTAAAGATTTAGTTTACGCCAAAGGGATCAAGGATTCTTCAGGAGTTTATAGTCAACGACCAACTTTTAAGCAAGGTGCTAATGTAATTGAGCCTGATTCTATTGTGTTTAACACAGAAACTAGAAAAGGATTAATTTACAATTCTCAAACCGAACAAGACCAAGGTCGTATAATTACGGAAGTTACTAAGCGTGTCAATGACTCCGTTTACTATCTAAAAAACGCAAAATTTACCACATCAGACAATTTAGAAGATCCAGAATACTATTTTCTAATTAGAAAAGGAAAACTAGTCCCAAATAAAAAAGTAATTACAGGACCAACAAATTTGTTTATTTATGACGTCCCTACTCCCATTGGTCTGCCTTTCGCTTTTTTTCCATTGACAAAAACACGTCGTGCTGGTATATTATTTCCTAGTTTTGGAGAAGATGGTAACAGAGGTTATTTTTTACAAAATGGAGGATATTACTTTCCTATAAGTGACAGAGTAGATTTAGCAGTTTTGGGAGACTACTATACTAATGGTAGTTACGGTTTAAGATTAGAAAGCAAATATGCTACTAGATATAAATACAATGGAAACTTAGGTTTTAGATATGAAAACTTAATTACCAGTGAGCGTGGATTTCCAGATTATGCAAAATCAACAATTTATAACTTACGTTGGTCGCATGCACAAGATGGTAAAGCCAATCCAAGTTCTAGGTTTTCAGCATCTGTAAACTTAGGTAGTAGTAATTATTACACACAATCTATAAATCAGTTAAACCTGCCAAACACACAAAACAACACCTTATCTTCTTCTATATCTTACTCTAAAACCTTTGAAGGAGAACCGCAGGCTAACATGAGTTTAACCGCGACGCATACACAAAATACTCAAACGGAATCTATTAGTATGACGCTACCAACTTTTCAAGGTAGTTTAAGTAGAATTTATCCCTTTGCAGGAAAAGATGGCGTTAAAAAAGGAGCAATTCAAAATATTAACTTACAATATAGCGTAAAAGCAGAAAACAGAATCACCACTACAGATTCGCTTTTCTTTAAATCAGGTATGTTTGATGATGCCCAAATTGGAGCACAACACAGCATTCCTATTAGCACAAACTTTAAGGTTTTTGACTACTTTAGTGTGTCTGCAAGTACAACTTTTCAAGAAAATTGGACTTTAAAAACTGTTGAAAAATATTATGATACTACCAATGAAGAAATAGTAACTCAAGACGTTAATGGTTTTGATGCCTTCAGAACTTATAATTTTAGTACCAGTATCGGAACAACACTTTATGGTGTGTTTAATTTTGATAAAGACAAAGAAGGAAAAAAACTGCAAGCCATAAGACACGTTATTAGACCAAGTATTAGTTATAATATTAATCCTGCTTTTGATAATTATTATGACGATTTTGAGATTATTGATGCAGACGGAACTACAAAAGGTGAATACACGCGATTTGAAGACAATCTTTTTGGCGCTCCTAATAACACCTTCTCAAGCTCTATAGGATTAGGTCTTTCTAATAATTTTGAAGCCAAAGTAAGAGATCCAGATTCGACTAAAACCGAATCTAAAAAAATAATATTACTTAATAGTCTTAACTTTTCTACGTCTTATAATGTTGCAGGAGATTCTTTAAAATGGAGTCCTGTTAGAGTTACTGGAGGAACACAGTTATTTGACAATAAAATGAGTATCAATTTTGGAGCTACTTTAGACCCTTACGCGCTAGACACAAACAATACAAGAATTAACACTTTTAATGTAAATAACGGAGGAAGCTTGTTTAGATTAACAAGTGCTAACCTTAATTTAAGTTATAGTTTAAGTAGTAAAGATGGCGGTAAGAACAATCAAAATGATGCTGTAGACGATAGATTGTTAAGTGGTGGTCGTGCAGATGATTTGTTTGGTGTGTCTCAAGATTTTGCTGCGCAGCAAGGCTCTGAATATAATGAGGAAAAAGAAGAACGAGAGTCTGATGAGTTTTACAATAATAAAATACCTTGGAGCCTAAGATTTGCTTATGCTGTAAACTATGGTAATAGCACAAGACAAAACGAGATATCATCACATTCCTTAATGTTTTCAGGGGATATTGAGCTGTCTCCTAAATGGTCTATTGGAGGATCTTCAAGTTATGATTTTAAAAACAATGGTTTTGGTTTAACACAATTACGTTTCGAACGTGATTTATTAAGTTGGAGAATGAACTTTACATGGGTGCCATTTGGAACTTATAATAGCTGGAATTTCTTTGTTGGAATTAAGTCTAGCATCCTAAAAGATTTAAAATACGAACAACGTCGTAAACCTGACGAAGGTCTATAATAGTTATATTATTTCGCTTACGCGGAAATTAAACACACACATAATGAAAAAGATAATTTCTACATCAAAAGCTCCTGCTCCAATTGGTCCTTACAACCAAGCTGTTTTAAGCGGAAATACGTTATATACGTCAGGACAGATAGCTTTACATCCTGAGACTGGAGAACTAGTCATGGATGATATTAAAACAGAAACTAAACAAGTTATGGAAAACATGAAAGCGGTTTTAGAAGCTGCAGACATGACTTTTGAAAACGTTATTAAAACCTCTATATTTATTAGTGATATGCATAATTTTGCACAAATTAATGAAGTATATGGTACTTATTTTGATGATGCCACTGCTCCTGCTAGAGAAACGGTTGAAGTCGCTAACTTACCAAAATTTGTAAATGTAGAAATTAGTATGATTGCTATTAAATAATAATTCACTTACTATTTATCATAAAAAAAAGCCTGAACAATAGTTCAGGCTTTTTTATGCTTTGTTCTTTTATTAGAAGCACTATCGTTTTAACGTAAAGTGTGCTTTAAATTGCTTTCTATTATTATCAGCACCCATATAGTCTATTGTAAACCAATAGTCGTTTGTAGGCATTAGATTTCCGTTATAGGTCCCATCCCATCCTAAGCTTGTTGGACTAAATTGTTTTAATAATTTACCATACCTATCAAAAATGTAAATAACAGCATCTGGTTGGTCTCCGATACCATAAATAGCCCAAGTATCATTATAACCATCACCATTTGGTGTAAAGACATGTGGATATCCAATAATAGATACTGATGCACTTGCCTCACCACAACCATTACGATCTCTTACAGTAACAATATGATCTCCTGCTCCAACATCTGTAAAAGTATACGTTCCATTGTTTGGAACATTTATTTCCCAAGGTCCATTATCCAAACTAAACTCGTATTCTGAAGCCCCATTACCTACAGTTGTCACAAAAATATTTTGTTCATCAGAAAAGGCTTCGGTCAATACTTCAACAGCTACTGCTGGTGGTGCACTCTCTATAACTACAGTAGTTGCAGAAGCTTCACACACTGTTACTGTACTTGTTCTAATATCAGTTACAATCACAGAGTAGTTTCCGCCCACTAATGGTTCTAAAGTATTCCCAGAGGCTCCAGGAATTGTAACATTTTCTAACAACCATTCGAAAGTATAGTCAGTAGTATTTAAACCTGTATCAATAATGGGCGAACTAATTACTTCTGTCCCATTGGTATTAACACATAATAAATAAGTAGCATCTAACTCAAAATCTGCTAACGGGTTAACTTGAAGCGTTAGTGTTGCAATATCATAACATAATGAAGTATCCACCATTGCTCCGGTACCAGAACCATCATCTGCCATAGTATCATTATCGACACGCACATAAATTATTTGTGGATTGCTTATATTTTCATAGATCAATGGTAATGGATTTAAACCTGCATTTGCATCGGTTTGATTTAGGTAATAAGTCACGCTAAAATTAGCTACACTTTGACCATCTAAAATGTCAGTATTTTGTGTTATTAAGTCAAATTGCACACTATCATTAGTTGTGTTTCCATCCCCATCCAAAGCATCGTCACACAATTGGTAAACAATTGGAACCATATCCAAATTAGCTTGCGCACCATCTTGTATGATTATATTAAAACTAGACTCATCAGTACACGTATTTGGGCTTGTACCAGCTTCGGCATATATAAATAAAGTTGATGATGCTGTAATTTCTGTAAAATCAGAAATCGCAACGCCTGTTCCATTTGGACCACCTGACGCTGTATAGTAGGTGTTATTCTGACTTAATGCCGGCAAAATATATGAACCACATATGGACACATCTACAGCCGTTTCTGCAACAATACTAGTAACCCAAGTTAGTGTTACAGCAATCCTACTACTTACACAACCTGTAACAGATTCTTCTGCTTCAGCATAATACGTATAGGTTGTTCCCGGAATAAAAGTACCTGTTGGTAAATATGTTAGACTATTGGATTGTAAAAGAGAGCCTCCAACAGGTGTATCATACCAATTAATTTGATTCCCTACCGCAGGTAATCCAGGTATAGCAACAGTTAAGTTTGGTGTAGAAGATCCTTCACAAACAATCGGGTTATTAGGTGATATAGGCTCATCTACAAATATACAAGCACAATTTGGTGCTGTTACGTTTAAAACAGTATCACAAAATGTGTTTACCGAGTTTGATGCAGTAATTGTAATATCTGTGCCTACAGGAATATCTGTAATGTTGCCAGAACCAACAGTCCCTGCAGAGGACGTAATTACAGCACTATTTGACGATACTGAAAATGACACACTGTACGTTAATAAATCAGTACTACAACTTGTATTTATTAATGTTAGTATCGGAGATGCATTAATGGTTACTACAAAACTACTTTCGTCAGTACAAATATTTGGC
>NZ_PJBW01000013.1:0-47779 GCF_002836085.1 Olleya sp. 1-3 | reverse complement strand
AAAAGGGCGAAGTAAGTGCCAAAAGCCAAATGCTAAAAGAATAAGGCAAAAGGCAGAAGCTAAAAGAAGAAGGCAAAAGCAGATATCAGAAGATAAAAGTGAAAAGCTAAAAGTCTAAAGTAAATAGTCTAAAGTAAATAGGGTAAAGGCAAATTGAATAAATGACTATAGCACAGTTATAATTTATAAACTAAGGTTCAATAAAGGGATTAATCTCTAGGTCGGAATATTATATTCAAATTAGGAAATGTTTAAACTAGATCTTAATCTTTAATGTTGATCTTAGCTAGGAATATTATATTCAAATTATAAATATTCTAACTGGAATATTTATTTTAAACGATAAGATATTATTAGAGGTGAGTATATATTATTTAATAACATTAGTAAACTTTTAAAACTTGAACATTTAACTTAAAGGATAGATTAGTAAATTATCATCATTATTAGTTTAAATAAAAGCCTCTAATATTATTAGAGGCTTTATTATTTTTAAAAAGTAGTATTTAAATTATAAATTACTACTCTGTGGAGTAGATATATTTATGTTATTACTTTGGTTAGTTAGTGGTCTTGCTGTGCTTAATTCTATTTAGTCTTATTGCTTTTGAAAAGACTATCTAAAATTGTATTTATACCTTTAAAAGCCATAAATACAGCTAATACACATATTAGTATTGCAATTATTAATAGTGGAATATAGAAATCTCTTTCTTTATTACTTAATACGAGATAAAGTAATGTAGGACCAACAAACATTAGTAACATTGCTATACCCATTTGTTTTACTCCTTTTACAAGAATATCTTTGTCTGTTGATTTAGTTTCCATTGTTATAATGATTTATTGCATTTCTAACACTTTTGTGTGTTTTTAATAAACTTTCTGCTTCTGTATAAGTTATGTTTAATTCTGACATTATCATTTTTGTACCTCGGTCTACTAGTTTGTCATTACTTAGTTGCATGTCTACCATTTTGTTTCCTTTTACCTTACCTAATTTTATCATGGTTGTGGTAGATATCATGTTTAGGACAAGTTTTTGCGCTGTACCTGCTTTCATACGTGAGCTACCGGTTACAAATTCTGGTCCTACTATAACTTCTATAGGAAACTTTGATACTTTGCTTAATGGGCTATTACTATTAGATGTAATACAACCTGTTAGTATACCTTCTGAATTACATTGTTTTAATGCTGCTATTACGTATGGAGTAGTACCTGACGCTGCTATACCTATTACTACATCTTTTGTTGATACGTTATGTTTTGTAAGATCACTCCAACCCTGTGTTGTAGAATCTTCTGCAAACTCAACTGCTTCCCTAATAGCTTTATCTCCTCCGGCTATTAGTCCTATTACTACGTTATAAGAGACTCCGAAGGTTGGAGGACATTCTGATGCATCTACAACTCCTAGTCGTCCGCTTGTACCTGCACCTAGATAGAATATTCTTCCGCCTTGTTCTAATTTATTTACAACTTGCTCTACTAATGTTTCTATTTGTGGTATTGCTTTTTGTACAGCTTTTGGAACAGTATTATCTTCTGTATTTATATTTTTAAGCAAGTCTGTTATAGACATTTTTTCTAAATTGTTATAATTTGAATCTTGCTCTGTTGTTTTTGTAAATTTCATAGTTTAATGCTAGTACTGATTTGCGTTAGAGATTGAGGCATTTGTTGAAGCTCCTCGCAGAGAGCGACTGCCGAAAGCGCGACCCTTGTGGTAACGCCCAATAGTTATTCTACAATATAGGTAAATTGGAAAGCTTGTGACACTCTAAAGTAACCTAGTGGAAAATTATCTGGATTTGTAATGTTTACGCAGTTTCCTCTAACAGTTGCTGGTTGGGTTTGAAACGGACCGCCACCACTATCTGAGGTTTGTTGTAATAAAATATCCATGAATTGATAAAATTGTTGGGATATTCCGTAATTATTTATGGTTACTTGGTTTCCTGACTCTAGGTCTTCTTCTGAGTAAAATGCGAATATCTGATTACCGTCTGTAAATTGATCGTCATAAACTTCTAATACTGGAATTTCGGGAATATCGGATATAAACTCGTAAAAGTAGTAATTGTCTATATTAGCTGGATCAGTATAATAGGCTTTAAGTTCTATATCTTCTCCAGAAAAACCGCCATCGTTATTCTGTTCGATATAATCTATAGGAGTTACTGTTGTGAGTACTTCTGTACCTACGTACGTTTGATTTTGATATATAATAGTTAATGTATATTCTTGATTAATTTGAGGTATAAATGTTGATGTTCTATATATTCCGGTTTCAGCATCTTCTAAAAATTGAAACATATTACCATTGTTATCTTCCACAGTTACGATTGCATTATTGGCTGGTGGAACTTGTGCATCGAAAAATGGTGCAGATAATGTTAGTTTTATTTGTTGTTGAGCTCCATCTGTACCATCAAACCAATTTAATGATGCTTCTATCACTAATTTAGGATCTGATGTTGGGACTTTTAAATCGATTACATCTTCGCAATTAAAGAGTGTAAATACTATTAATATATATAGGATTTTTTTCATTTTTAATTAAAATTTAAAATTGTAAGATACAGATGGGATTAACCCGAAAATGGCAAGTCTTGTTGCTTCGTTATTTCCTGTCATTCTGTTTTCTCCAAAAGTTATTGATGCTGCGTTGCGTCTGTTATATAGATTGTATATACTAAAGACCCAATAGCTTTGCCATCCGGAAGTTTTATCTGGTTTTGGTGTGTAATTAGCCGATAAATCCATACGATGATAGGCTGGTAATCTGTCTGTGTTTCTATTACTGTAACTAGGTATATTTATTCCGTTATAGGTGTATTGTCCATTTGGATATGTTGTTGGTTGCCCTGTTTGAAATAGGAAGTTGGCATTAAATTTCCATTTTTTATTCCAATCATAACTACCAGTTAAGGATATGTCATGTGTTTTGTCATAAGCTGTGTTATACCAATTACCATTATTTATACCAGTTTCGTTTGTTGTGCGACCGGGAGTTTTCTGTTCGGATTTTGAAAGCGTATAGGCTAACCAACCTTTAAAACGCCCTTCGTTTTTTCTTAATAATATTTCTAGTCCGTATGCTCTGGCTTCTCCATTAAGTATTACTTGCTCTATAGCATCGTTAGCAATTAAGTCTGCTCCGTCTATATAATCAATTCGGTTTTGAATTTTTTTGTAATAAGTCTCTACTTCTAAACTATATTTATCATCATTAAAACTTCTAAAGTACCCTAAGGCAACTTGGTCCAATAATTGAGGTTTTACATATTTACCGCTAGGTGTCCAAACATCTAATGGTGTAGGAGAGGATGTGTTTGACAATATATGTAAATATTGTGTCATCCTATTATAACTAGCTTTTATAGAGGCATCATCGTTTAACTGATACGCTAAGGATGCTCTTGGTTCTATATTTGCGAAACTTTCTATAACATCACTTTTATTATAAGATTCTGATCCTGTTGGAGTCGCTTTTTGATAGATTTGAAAATCGTTATTAAAAACAACAGCTTGATTATCTTGATACGTATTTAATTGGTCTTGCCCTAAACGTAGAAAAGAACTAATACGTAATCCGTAACTTAGATTTAATTTATCTGTTATTTTATGTTCCGCATCTATGTACACAGCATTTTCAAATGCATATTTATCTGTTAGTTTAAATGGGTTTATTCCTGAAGTTGGCGTAGATGGTTTAATATCTCCTGGATTAAATTTATAGTAAATACTATTTAAACCATATTGTAACTTGAAGCCATCGGCTACGTAATGTTTAAAGTCGTATTTGAAATTAAAGTTTTGAATTCCGGAATTCCAATCAAATTCTACAAAATTTAGTTTTAAACCATAATAGTAATCAGAATAAATAACAGACATATTGGAGAATAATTTATCAGAGAATAAATGATTCCATCTAAAATTAAGGACCGTATTACCATATGTGTTTTCAAAGCTATCTGAAATACTAAAGACATCACGACCAAAATAACCAGAAAGGTAAATACTGTTATTATCGTTTATATCGTAGCTTAATTTTGTGTTTAAATCATAGAAGTAGGCTTTATTATCTATGTCAAATAGAGGCAGAAATAAATGTGCATAACTGCTACGTCCACCAAATAGAAAAGACCCTTTGTCTTTTTTTATAGGTCCTTCTGCTAAAATACGAGATGCAACGATACCAATACCACCATTCATATGAAACTCTTTACTGTTACCTTCTTTCTGATAAATATCTAAAACTGAGGAAACTCTTCCTCCATAACGTGCGGGAATACCACCTTTATATAATTTTATATCTTTTATGGCGTCAGGATTAAAGACGGAAAAGAATCCAAATAAGTGAGACGAATTAAAAACAGTAGCTTCATCCAATAATATTAGGTTTTGGTCTACAGCACCACCACGGACATTAAACCCAGAAGATCCTTCTCCAGCGTTAGTAACACCTGGTAATAGTGTGATGGCTTTAATTACATCAGCTTCTCCAAATACCACAGGAATATCTTTTATAGTTGCAGAACTAAGCGCATTAACACTCATTTGAGGTTTTTTAATGTTTAGTTTTTCTATGTTTTCTGTAATAATTACTTCATCTAAATTTTCAAAAGATTCTTCTAAACTAAAGTTTTTAGAAATATCGCTATCTAAAGTTATTGTCTGGATAGCATCAGAAAATCCAATATAAGACACAATTACTTTGTAGGTTCCTTTAGGAAGTGTGATGGAGTAAAAGCCATATTCATTAGTAACAGCACCAGTATTTAATTCTGGTATAATTACGTTAACGCTAATTAAAGTTTCATTACTACTAGCTTCTGTTATTTTTCCACTTAAAGTGAATTTTTCTTGTGCGCAGAGTACAGAACTACAAAGAAGGAATAGTATTAAGATATAGTTGGTGACGTGTTTCATTGTTTAATTTTGAGTAGTAAAAATAATGAAAATGTGCCTTAGTAATTAGTATTTAACGTTAAGATAAAATTTATTTGGGTTAACTATTTAGGCTTAATTTTCTAAGTTATTTATTATTAAACGATGGTTGTGGAACATTAATATATTATTTATTAATAATTTGAAATAAAAAAAGCCCCCAATTGGGAGCTTTTTTATTCTATAATCAGTGACTTAGATACTTTTAAGTAAGTTGTTAAATAACTGAATAGGTCTCATTACTTTATTTGTTAATTCTTCGTTTGTTGAGTAATACCCTTCAAGATCTACTGCAACACCTTGGATATCATTTAAAGCGGATATAATTGTAGATTCTTCAGCTTTAAAAGCTAAAGCTACTGGTCCAAATTGTGCTTTTAAAGCAGCATCCTTATCTTGGTTTGCTAATGCTTCTGCCCAATACATTGCTAAATAAAAGTGACTTCCTCTGTTGTCAATTTCACCAACTTTTCTTGATGGTCCTTGTTTGTTTTCTAATAATTTTTCAGTTGCATCATCTAATGCATCACCTAAAACTTTTGCTTTTGGATTATTATTTACTTGACTGAAATGTTCTAAAGATACAGCAAGTGCTAAAAATTCTCCTAAACTATCCCAACGTAAGTGATTTTCTTCTAGTAATTGTTGTACATGTTTTGGAGCAGATCCACCAGCACCAGTTTCAAATAAACCACCACCGTTCATTAATGGCACAATAGATAACATTTTGGCAGATGTACCTAATTCTAAAATTGGGAATAAATCTGTTAAGTAATCACGTAATACATTTCCAGAAACAGAGATTGTATCTTCTCCAGCTTTTACTCTTTTTAAAGTAAACTCAGTTGCTTTAATTGGAGATAAGATATGAAGTTCTAAACCTTCAGTATCGTGATCTTTTAAGTATGTATTTACTTTTTTGATTAATTCTGCATCATGAGCTCTGTTTTCGTCTAACCAGAAAACAGCAGGTGTTTGAGATGCTCTAGCACGAGTAACTGCTAATTTTACCCAGTCTTGGATTGGTGCATCTTTAACTTGACACATTCTCCAGATATCTCCAGCCTCAACATTATGAGAAATTAATACATTTCCGTCAGTATCAATAACGTCTACTTTACCGTCTGCAGCAATTTCAAAAGTTTTGTCATGAGATCCGTATTCTTCAGCTTTTTGAGCCATAAGTCCTACGTTTGGAACTGTTCCCATTGTTGTTGGGTCAAAAGCACCATTTTCTCTGCAAAAATCGATTGTTGCAGTATATATTCCTGCATAACTACTATCAGGAATTACGGCTTTAGTATCTTGAGCTTTACCATCCGCATTCCACATCTGACCAGAGTTTCTTATCATTGCAGGCATTGACGCATCAATAATTACATCACTTGGTACATGTAAGTTGGTGATTCCTTTATTACTATCTACCATTGCTAAAGCAGGGTTTGCTTTGTAAGCAGCATCAATATCTGATAATATCGCGTTACGTTCAGCTTCTGGTAACTCACTTAAGTTACTTAATAAATTTCCGAATCCGTTATTTACGTCAACACCAATTTTATCAAATGTTTTGCTGTATTTAGCAAATAAATCCTTGAAAAATACACGTACTGCGTGACCAAAGATGATAGGGTCTGAGACCTTCATCATTGTTGCCTTCATATGTAAAGAGAATAGCACTCCTTTTTCTTTAGCATCTTTAATTTGTGCTTCTAAAAAAGTTAATAATGCTTTTTTACTTAATACAGTACCATCAATAATTTCTCCTTTTAATACCCCTAAGTTATCTTTTAAAATAGTTTCATTTCCTGATGTATCAGTATGTACTATTTTAATACTAGTTGCCTCAGCTAATGTCACAGACTTTTCGTTGTTTGCAAAATCACCTTCTGTCATTGTAGAGACATGTGATTTAGAGTCTTTAGACCAAGCACCCATTGAGTGTGGGTTTTTCTTAGCGTAATTTTTTACTGCTTTTGGAGCACGTCTATCAGAATTACCTTCACGTAATACTGGATTTACAGCACTACCTTTAATTTTGTCGTAACGTAGTTTTGCGTCTTTTTCTTTGTCATTTGTTACTTCTTCTGGGTAACTTGGTATAGCAAAACCTTTTGCTTGTAATTCTTTTATTGCAGATTTTAACTGCGGAATAGAAGCACTAATGTTTGGAAGTTTTATAATGTTAGCTTCTGGTGTTTTGGCTAAAGCACCTAAAAAAGCTAAATCATCAGACACACGTTGGTCTTCTGTTAAGTAGTCTGGAAAGACTGCTAATATTCTTGAAGCAAGTGAGATGTCTTTAGTTTCTAATCCTATTCCTGAAGAAGCTGTAAAAGCTTGTACTATTGGTAAAAATGAACGCGTCGCTAAAGCAGGAGCTTCATCTGTTATAGTATATATAATTTTTGGTGTATTTGACATAAATATATATTGTGTATTAGTTTAATTTTAAGCTTGGCTAAGATACAAAAAACAGGAGGTATTTTAAAGCGAAAACGTTTACTTAACACTCCAATTGGTTGGAAAATAAATTGAAGCTTAGTTTATTGCGGAATTAATAAAAAAAGAATAATATATTAAGAAATATGGATTTTGTAGCTATCTAGCAAGCCATGAATTTCCGCTTTCGAAAATTTAGCACCTTTTATTTTGTTGTTTTCGGGATTGATAGAGTAGTTGTAGGATGTTAAAAAGCTAGCATGCTCTACATTAGTATTAAAAAAGACAGCATGCTTAAAGTCACACGCGTTAAAATTTGATTTTGAAAAGTTTGCTTCTGTTAATTCTGTCTTATCAAATGTACATTTGTCAAACTGCGTATTTACTAATTTAACTTGATAAAATGAGGCAAAATTAAGTTGACAATTCTTAAAGGTAATAGACATTAACAACTGATTACAGTCATTAAATAATACTCCTAATAATTTACAGTTTTTAAAAGTTACATCTTTAAAGGTGGTATCTGATGTTTTACTATTGCTTAAATCACAATCTATAAATTCACATTCTAAAAAAGTACTTATAGACAGGTAGCTTGCGTTAAAATTACAGTTTAGAAAACTACAATTGTCATATTCCCCTTTTTGTAGACTATTGATGGTGAAGTCTTGATTTTTAAACGTTTTGTTCGGTATAAAGGGTAAGTGCATCAGTTTTTGTTTGTATGGTTATACAATATAAATGGTTTTATTTTAAAACAGGTTGATTTTATATAAATTACAAAAGCCATAACATAATAGATCTAACTATTGTTGTTATGGCTTTTTTGAGATAACACTATGTTGTCTTATTTAATTTTCATTAAATCAATCCAAAACTTACGTTTTACATTTTTTCAGAACAAACTAACATTAAATCAATAGTACATTTGGGTGTAACTTTCAAAATGTATTGACTTGTTACTAAATGTACCAGGTAATTGCTTTTCTTGATGCTTACTTTATAGTCCTTGTTTACACAATAACTACTTTTCTTTTGCATCGTTTTGTTTAAATACATTCGCTTTCACTCCTGTAGTTTACTTAAAACTTTCAATCTTACTAGTTAAATCCTGCGTGCATGATTCACTTTTTAAAATATCATGGTTTTTAATTGACATGACTACACATATTATTTTAAAACCTCAAAAAACAATTAAACTAACTCAAATTCAATTTTTGATTGAAACCAATTTTACTATTGTTGTTAATTGTCTTACTAAATTACGTTTTATCTTCAAGATTTTACAAAATATAACCACTTAGTTATTAACTAGTTATGAACCGTAGTTATTAACAAAAGTTAATAACGCAAAAAAGCCTAACTTATAAAAGTTAGGCTTTTTATTATGTGTAAGGTTGAAGATGTTATTTTCTTCTAACTTCTTTAATTCTAGCTTTCTTACCAGTAAGACCTCTAAAGTAAAAGATTCTAGCACGACGTACTTTACCTTTTTTGTTAACTTCAACTTTCTGTAATGCAGGTAAGTTAACAGGGAAGATACGCTCTACACCAACTGTTCCTGACATTTTTCTGATAGTAAATGTTTCAGAAGAACCAGTTCCTCTTCTTTGAATTACTACTCCTCTAAAAAACTGAGTACGTACTTTTTCTCCTTCTCTAATTTCGTAGTACACAGTAATTGTGTCTCCAGCTGAAAATTCAGGGAAGTCCTTTTTAGTTACAAACTCGTCTTGTACAAATTTTATTAAAGATTCCATCTTTATTTTATTTTTAATGATTGATTCAGAGCAACATTCACGTATCTCGCCAGAGGTTAATCCGAAATTGGGTGCAAATATAAGTAAAAACTAAAAAGTATAAAGTATAATTGTTAAAAAATTTGAAGCTTTTTTAAACCTAATTTCACTGTAGTACGTTGTTGTTTAATGTCTTGTTTATTAGTGATTTAATTGGATTATTTATCCAATAAATCTGGGCGTCTTTCTTTTGTGCGTTGGTAAGCTTGGTCTTCTCTCCACTTATCAATGTTAGCAGCATGACCACTTAATAATATTTCTGGAACTTCTAAGCCTTTATAGTTTCTTGGTTTTGTATAAATAGGAGGAGCTAATAAATTGTCCTGAAAACTATCCGTTAAAGCAGATGTTTCGTTTCCTAATACTCCCGGTATTAATCTTATAACAGCATCACAAAGTACAGCAGCACCAAGCTCTCCTCCGGATAACACATAGTCACCAATAGAAATTTCTTTAGTAATAAGTAAATCACGAACACGTTGATCCACACCTTTATAATGTCCGCAAAGGATAATAATATTTTCTTTTAATGAAATATGATTCGCAATACCTTGGTTAAGTGTCTCTCCATCGGGTGTCATATATATAACCTCGTCATAATCTCTTTCTTCCTTTAGTTTAGAGATGCATTTATCAATGGGTTCAATACTCATGACCATACCGGCTCCACCACCAAATTGAGTGTCGTCAATAGATTTATAGTTACCTGTAGTGTAGTCTCTTAAATTATGAAAATGTACTTCTACCAGGTCAGCTTCTATAGCGCGTTTTAATATTGATGCTTCAAACGGGCTTTTTAATAATTCTGGTAAAACAGTTATTATATCTATTCTCATGGTTTTGCTTTATAGTTTGCAAAGATAGAAGAAATGTTTGGATGATTCTACGTCAATTTATTCTCGTTTTTATCCTAAAAAGTAAGATGATTTGTTGTTGTGTCTATTTAATAGGAGTGTTTTTAATCATATTTTTATAACAAAGTCAAATGTAGATTGGCTTAAATACTAGTCTTTTTATTACTTTCGCAGCATTAAAAAACAGACTATGATTTCTATAGATAATTTGGCAGTAGAGTTTAGCGGTACCGCTTTGTTTAGTGATGTATCTTTTGTGATTAATCCAACGGATAAAATTGCTTTAATGGGAAAAAACGGAGCAGGTAAATCTACCATGATGAAAATTGTTGCAGGTAGACAAAACCCAACACGAGGACATGTTAGAGCTCCAAAAGAAGCTGTAATTGCTTATTTGCCACAACATTTATTGACAGAAGATAATTGTACTGTTTTTGAAGAGGCAGCCAAAGCGTTTAAGCATGTTTATGATATGCGAGACCAGATGGAAGTACTTAATAAAGCGTTAGAAACTAGGACGGATTACGAGAGTGATGAGTATATGTCTATTATTGAGCAAGTGTCTGATTTAGGTGAAAAGTACTATGCTTTAGAAGATGTTAATTACGATGCAGAAGTAGAAAAAGCTTTAAAAGGATTAGGCTTTAGGCAAGATGATTTTACAAGATTTACTAATGAGTTTTCTGGTGGATGGCGTATGCGAATTGAATTGGCAAAAATTTTATTACAAAAGCCTGATTTAATTCTATTAGATGAGCCCACTAACCATATTGATATAGAATCTGTTATTTGGCTAGAAGATTTTTTAGTTAATAAAGCGGATGCAGTTATGGTAATATCGCATGATAGAGCTTTTATTGACAATATTACAAACCGTACTATAGAGGTTACTATGGGACGTATTTATGATTATAAAGCTAATTATAGTCATTATTTACAGTTAAGAGAAGATAGACGTGTACATCAAATAAAAGCGTATCAAGAACAGCAAAAGTATATTGCGGATAATATGGCTTTTATTGAACGTTTTAAAGGAACATATTCTAAAACTAACCAAGTGACTTCGCGAGAGCGTATGCTTGAAAAACTGCAAATTATAGAGATTGATGAAGTCGATAATTCTGCATTAAAATTAAGTTTTCCTCCGGCACCAAGATCTGGAGATTATCCTGTTTCTGTGCAAAACTTAACCAAAAAGTATGATGATGTTGTGGTCTTTAGTGATGCTAACATGTCAATTAAAAGAGGGGAGAAAGTTAGTTTTGTTGGTAGAAACGGAGAAGGTAAGTCTACAATGATTAAAGCTATTTTAGGTCAAATAGACTTTGAAGGAGAATGTAGTTTAGGTCATAATGTTCAGGTTGGGTATTTTGCTCAAAACCAAGCGGCTTTGTTAGATAACGATTTGACTGTTTTTCAAACGGTGGACGAGGTTGCAAAAGGAGATGCTAGAACAGGTGTAAAAAATATTTTAGGTCGCTTTATGTTTAAAGGCGATGATATTGATAAAAAAGTAGGTGTTTTATCTGGAGGAGAGAAAACAAGGCTAGCTATGGTTAAGTTATTATTAGAACCAGTTAACTTGTTAATTTTGGATGAACCCACAAATCACTTAGATCTTAAATCTAAGGACGTATTAAAAGAAGCATTAAAAACATTTGATGGGACATTGGTATTAGTCTCTCACGATAGAGACTTCTTACAAGGTTTATCTGAAAAGGTGTTTGAATTTAAAGAGCAACGCGTTATTGAACATTTTGAAACTATTGATGCCTTTTTAGAACGCAATAGAATTAAGAGTATTGCAGATATTAATTTAATGAAATAAGTGTTTAGAGATTAAATCTGTCTTCAATAGATTTAGCCGTTCGTTTTAAAAATTTAGGAGCAATAAATCGGTAACCAAAGTACAGACTAGCATAGCTTTTGTCTGTTACAACACTTTGTGTAAGCTTTTTATTTACAGCGTTAGAGTCAAAATTGAAACTAGCGCCAGCGCTAATAGTTTCTGAGGTATACCCAAATTGTAATGTAAAGTCTAAAGCACGAGTAATAAACGTGTTTTTGGTTGTTGCTATTTGGTCTATTTTTTCTGTTGTAAAACGAACCCCTAAAGCAGGAGCGATAGAAGAGGAAATAAACCAATGTTCTTTAAATGCCCAAGTATAATAGTATGCCGGAGCTATTGCAATGTCAAAGCTGTTTTCTGCAATTTTTTGATTCTCTATAGTATTACTTAATCTATTAAAACCATACTTTAATGTCGGGACTAAGCTTCCTGCAGTTTCTCTCTGCCATTCAGTAAGGTGCGTCAAGTGTTTTAAAGAAAAATTATCATTCAACACATAAGATGTAGTACCAATCCAACTGGTTGTTTTTAAATTAGGGAATTGTGCCAATACATCTGCATGATTATCTTGATAAAATCCTTTGACTTTTCTGTATTCAAAACTCTGTATCCATTGTTTTATAAAAATATTTAACTGGGGATTGATAAACTTAGACTTGAAATTAGAATTACGACTGCTTGGAGAAAATCCTACTTTTAAACCTAAAAACTTATAGTTAGCAGCGACTTGTAATCTGTACGTGTTATTTGCATTTACAATAACAGATTGCCCATTATCTTGGACGGAAAACGACTCGGACTGCGTGCTAATATTAGATTTTACTAGTAAATTTTCTTTAAATGAAATCACAGCATTCTGTCCACAAACAAAAGTTGTGATAAATATTGAAACAATTAAAAATGTATATTTCATAATTATAGTACAGAAATAAAGGTGTTGATACCTTCTGTTGCAGATTCAGCAATAACAGTTACCTTTTTAGAGCTAGAAATAGATGGGGTTGGATCAATAAAAAAGGTAGGCGTATTTTCCGGTACATAATGCATTAAGCTTGCTGCGGGATATACTTGCAGTGATGTACCTATAATTAATAATTTATCTGCTGTAGCACAAATCTCTACAGCTTTATCAATTAACGGTACGGCTTCTCCAAACCAAACAATATGCGGACGCAATTGGTTTCCGTTTTTATCTAAATCCCCTAGATTAAGATCTTTTTTCCAATCAAAAACTAGAGCTTCATTTTTTGTACTCCTTACTTTTAATAATTCGCCATGTAAATGTATGACGTTTGTACTACCTGCGCGTTCGTGCAAGTCATCTATGTTTTGCGTAATTATGGTTATTTTAAAATGCTTTTCTAAGTTAGCTAATTCTAGATGTGCTTTATTGGGCGCTACTTCTAGTAACTGTCGTCTGCGCTGGTTATAAAACTCTAATACTAATTCTGGATCAGCCTCAAAACCTTCTGGAGAGGCGACTTGCATAACATCATGACCTTCCCACAAACCATCAGCACCTCTAAACGTTTTTATGCCACTTTCTGCGCTCATACCCGCTCCAGTAAGTACTACTAAATGTTTCATAATTAATTTGATGTTTTTATTTTCCAAGCTTTATAAGGCTCAGACTGGACTAATACTTCTAAGATGTTTTCGCCATTATCATCATCTTCTTCAACATAATTAATTATATCTGCCCTATCATAGCCTTCGCTAATTAATGTTTCTATATAGGTTGTAGCATCTTTAAAGTTTTCCATCATTACTAAAGTGCTTAAATATCCAGCTTGACCTTCAAAAAAATCAGGATAGTTATCTATTATATATTTATAGTTGTTAAGCGCAAAGTCATAATTTTCGTCATAAAACGCAACATTTGCTTTTATAAAGTTTAAAAAATCGTCTTCTGTTTCTTCTTGTAGTTGATTAATTACTTGTATAGCTTCAAAGTAATCTTCTTTATAGACATAGTAATCAATTTTGTTAAGCACAATAGTTGGATCGTCTTTATAGGTTTCTATTAATTCTTCTAAAGTAGCAAGATATTTTTCGTCATCAACGTTGCTTGCCATTAAAGACTTAAATATTAAGAAAAACTTTTCTTTAGACAGCTTAGAGGTTATACCATCCATTAATTTGTAGGCTAGCTCAAAATTTCCTGATTTTTTATATTGTATTGCTTGAAATAGTTCTGTAACACCCTCGTCTTTTGTTGTTTCTATTAGTCCTAATATTTTTTTATTGGGTGCTACATAAGTCATTAATCTTGACATGGTAGTGGTAATATTTTCTCCAGCAAGATATAAGTAGATGTCGGATATTAACATCTCAGAATCCTTTTTATGGATTCTGTAATCATGATAATTTAATCCACCTTCGGCAGAGTATAGTCTAAAAAGGATATAATAGGTTTGTAAATTTTGATCATATCTGTAGTTTACAAAATCGTAATACGCACCATTTTCTACTTCGGTTATAATTTCTTGAGGAAATAGGTCTAGGCCTTGTTTAATTCCTTTGACAAAAGATTTTAGGTAATCACTATTTAAATCTGGGGTAGTATTGTCTTGCAGAATACGTTTTAGTAATGCGTTTTTATACAGTTTTCCAACAAAAGGTTCTGATTGGTTATTAAGTACGGAGCTTTCTATTAAATTACCTAAAGCAACTACTTTTTCAGAATTGGTGTCGTTGTAAGTAATTGTATCATTAGGATTAAAATTAGCATTGTTTTGAGCAATAGCAAAAATTGAAAATAATAGATATAATGATAAAGAGAGGATTAGTTTGTTTAGTGCCATTAAAATTTTTATTACTTTTGATATTAGATTATAAACTTAAGATTAATTCCCTTTAATATCTTAATGCTTAGTAAAAAATAAGTCATTCATTTAAAAAATTAATCCATGAAATCCTTTCACTACCTTTTTATTATTCTTTCTATTACGTTATTTACTAATTGTTCGGACGATGATGCTTCAGAACAAATAATGTCTTTAGAATCCGAAATTTTTAATATTGCAACTGTAGGTTCTTCTGGAGTTTTTGGTACTATTGAATATTTTAAAAACTCTAATAGTACAATTACTATCGAAATTAATTTGGTTGGTATAGCTGTTAGTCAGTCTTATCCAGCTACAATATATTTTGATACTGCTGTAGAATTTGAGCAATCTACTACAATGGTTGCATTAAACCTGGAACCTGTTGATGGTAATACAGGAAAAAGTAGAACCACTTTTTCTACTTTAGAAAACGGGACAGCAATTACTTATGAAGAATTATTAAATTTTGATGGTAATGTTGTCATTAATCAAAGCGGTACCAGCACATCAGTTTTAGCGCAGTCAGATATTGGTCAAAATATTGTAACTACTAATAATATAAATTATGCTTTAAATGGGGTTGATGTTACTGATATTTCAGGAGTTATAAGTTTTTCAGAACGTGTTAACGGAGAGGCGCTAGCTGTAATTACATTAACTGGTAGTCCAGCAGGCGGTATGCATCCAGCACATATACATGTTGGTAGTGTCGCAACAGCACCTGGTTCTATTATGTTTAGCTTTACACCTGTTGATGGTACAATGGGTATTAGTAAATCTAATATCGCTAAATTGGACGATGGTACACCGTTTGGGTATACTGACATTTTAAATGTTAATGGCTACGTAAACGTACATTTAAGTAGTACTAATTTAGGCACTTTAATTGCACAGGGTAATATTGGTATAAACTAATTATAAATACAAATTTTTACAAAAGCCTGATGGTAATCCCATCAGGTTTTTTAATTTTAAAATATGGTAGATTTACAATTATTAGAACATTTAGAGACCTTTTTAACAGACCACCGATTGGAGCGTTTTAACAAAGTCCTTAGTCAGCGTACTAAACACTTTACTGTAGCTACAGAGGATGTCTATCAATTACATAATACCAGCGCTGTGATGCGTAGTTGTGATGTTTTTGGACTACAAGAGTTAAATATTGTAGAAGAAACTAATAGTAAAAGTATTGATAGAGAAATTGCAATGGGCGCACAAAAATGGGTCGATTTAAACAGGTACCATTCGGTTAAAGAGTGTATCACAGATTTAAAAGCTAAAGGGTATCAAATTGTGGCAACCACACCTCACACGGACGATTGTGATTTATATGATTTTGATGTGACTAAAAAGTCTTGCTTTTTCTTTGGACGAGAAACCGATGGTTTATCAGAAGAAGTTTTAAGACAAGCCGATAGTTTTTTAAAAATACCAATGGTTGGTTTTACTGAAAGCTTAAATATCTCTGTAAGTGCAGCAATAGTATTACAACATGCAACTTCTAAATTGAAAAAAACAGACATTGATTGGCAACTTACTGAAACTGAATTGTTGGAGAAAAGACTAGATTGGTGCAAGAAAACGATTAAAAGTTACGATGAGATTACTGCTCGTTTTTATAATGCAAACAAATAGAGTAGAGAAAGACTTATAACGCAATGCTATATTAAAAAGCTAGTAGTTAATTTAAGACATAAAAAAATCTCAAATTATAATAATTTGAGATTTTTAAATTTTATAGTATGTGTAAAAAGTTATATTCTTTTTTTACGACCTCTGTTTAATACTTTGTATTCTTCATAACATTCGCTAATAGCATCTAATATTTGAAGATCATTGGCAGTGCTTACAAATTCTAAAGAGTAGTTACATTGGCTAACAATCTCGTCTAAGTCAACTTTATTAACGCCTAATAATGCTATTAGTACTTCTCTATCAAATCGATTAGCTAATGTGTTTCGGATGTTATCATCTTCCTTCATTTGCTTCAATTTACGTAACTCTTTTCCTTTTTTGCTAAAGGTGTTATATAAAAAGTCTAACGGGTTAAATATCGATCCTAAAACCTTGGTAACAGCGCTAGGTTGTTTTTTACCAGCTTCATAACCATTAGATAGTCCTGAAATACTATATCTATAATTGTTGTTTATTTTAACTTGTTTGATGTCTACTTCTAAATAACCAGTTAATTGTAACCCCGTAACTACAACTTCTTCTAAAGCTAAAGCTAGTTCTGTTAATGTAATTGTAGATTTATCAATTCTGTCAACCCAGTCATTAGTTACTTTTACTTTAATAGATTTAAAACCTAAATAAGATAAGTGTAATGTGTCATTAGCTTTTGCACGTAACTCAAATTCTCCTTTGGCATTAGTTGCAGTACCTATAACTTGATTTAAGTTAACAATGTTTACATTTTCTAGGGGTTGCTTTGAGGTAGCATCAATGATAATACCTTTAACGGTAGAATCTGATTTTACAGCAGTAGAGTCGCTAACTTTTTTAGCGGTTGTGTTTTCTTTTGCTTTAACAGAGTTGTCTTGAGCAAACCCAAAAGTTATGCTTAAGCTAAAAAGTAATATAAAAAGGGAATACTTCATGTAGAATAGTTAGAATATAAAAATAACAAAGAAAACGCTAAAAATGACGTCTTCTTTGTTATTTGACTAAATATTAACAAAAAGGTTTAAGTTTTTGCTATTCTAAAACTATGTTTTAATCTTTACGTCTAGATCTAGTTGGTCTAGAGTGAGATGTTTTAAATTCAGATTTATCTCTGTCAGAACGACTTGATCTATCAGAACCACCTTCATTGCTTCTACGTCTGTCACTTCTGCTAGAACTGTCATCGCTTCTTCTTGAGCGTCTTTCTCCTCTTGGTTTATCATCACGACGTCTTCCGCCACCATTTCCACCTTCACGACGTCTTCCACCGCCACCACGGTTTCTATCACGACCACCACCACGACTTCCGCCTCTGTCTTCTGTAACTTCTACATTAACAAAACGTCCATTATCTTTGTAATCTGTAAAGAATGCTAAGACTTTTTCTTGGTGTTCTTTTTCTGTATTAAAGAAAGAGAATGTTTCTTTTACATCTACTTTAAAGACATCATCACGACCTAAATCTAAAACTTCTTTTAAGAAATCTTTTAATTTCATCCAATCATAACCATCTTTTTCTCCAACATTAATAAAGAAACGTGCTGCGCTTCCAGAAGATTGTGGTCTTCCTTCACGACCACCATCACGACCTGAGTCTCCACCTGCAACATTTAAGTTTTTAGATTTTTGATAGTAGTTAAAGAAACGTGTAAACTCTACAGAGAAGAATTTTTTGATAAGTTCTTCTTTTGAAGTGTCTTCAAATAAAGCGTTGATATCTCCTAAATACTTATCAATCTCATGATTGATTTCTGTGTTATGTATCTTATTTGCTAAAGACATTAATTGTACTTCGCAAATAGCCATTCCGTTAGGAATTTCTTTTAATTCAAATTTCTTGTTGATAATACGTTCGATACTTTTTAATCGACGTACTTCACTTTTAGAAACAATTACCATAGATACACCTGTTTTACCAGCACGACCTGTTCTACCAGAACGGTGTGTATATGTTTCTATCTCGTCACTTAATTGGTAGTTAATTACGTGAGTAATATCATCTACATCAATTCCACGTGCAGCAACATCTGTTGCAACAAGCATTTGGATTTGACGTGATCTAAATTGTTTCATTACAATATCACGTTGATTTTGAGATAAATCACCATGTAAAGCTCCTGCACTGTATCCGTCTTCAATTAAGTTTTCGGCTACTTTTTGTGTATCACGTTTTGTTCTACAAAATATAACTGAAAAGATATCAGGGTTTGCATCTGCTAAACGTTTTAAAGCTTGGTAACGGTCACGAGCGTTAACCATGTAATATTCGTGAGAAACGTTACTTGTACTTTCATTTTTATGACCCACAGTAATTTCTTGTGGATTAACCATAAACTTCTTAGCAATAGTTGAAACTTCTCTTGGCATTGTAGCAGAGAATAACCATGTGTTTTTGTCTTCAGGAGTACCAGATAAAATTTCTGTAATATCTTCCTTGAATCCCATGTTTAACATCTCATCAGCCTCATCTAAAACCGAATATTGGATTTTAGTAATGTCAACTAAGCGACGATTAATCATATCTTTCATACGACCAGGCGTAGCTACAATAATTTGTGCGCCACGTTTTACTTCTCTTGCTTGATCAGTAATACTTGACCCACCATATATAGCAACAACATTTAAACCTTTACAGTATTTACCGTAGGCTTTCATTTCGTTTGCTATCTGTAAACAAAGTTCACGTGTTGGAGATAATATTAAACCTTGAGTAGTACGACTATTTACGTCTATTTTCTGTAACATTGGAAAACCAAATGCTGCAGTTTTACCAGTTCCAGTTTGCGCTAACGCAACTAAATCTGTGTCTTCGTTTAATAAAATTGGGATTGCTTTTGCTTGTACTTCAGATGGTGTTTCAAAACCTAAATCTTCTATACCTTTTAATAGATCTTCGTTTAGACCTAATTCTTGGAATGTGCTCATTCTTTTATTTTATGTATTTCAATGTCAATCTGTTTGGTGTTACAAATAGAAGCGCATTGAATATACTTAACCTAAACTTCTAATAACACATCCTCTCTCTGAGGAATATATAAACCCTCATGGGTTTTTCAAGGTGCAAAGGTACGTTTTAATTCTGGATATTCAATCTTTAATAGATTATCCTTGTTAAGTACAGTAAATAAAAGGGGTGTGGTGTTTTTTGTGAAACCTAATCAAATAAAATGACGCTTTAAATTGGTCTAAAAAAGGTTGTTTTGCGCTAAAAGAGGTCTGTTTTTTAAATTACTGATTTAAAAGTTTAAAGTCTATTTAAAAAAGCAACTAATTGTTGTATAGCTTTACCGCGGTGCCCAATGCTATTTTTTAATTTTAAATCCATTTGTGCAAATGTGCTGTCATAACCATTGGGTTTAAAAATAGGATCGTAACCAAACCCTTTGTCTCCTTGTTTGGAACTAGTGATTTCGCCTTTACAAATACCTGTAAATGTGTCCAAGTTATTGTTTAAATGTAATGCAACAACCGTTTTAAATTGCGCGTTTCTATTATCTTTTTCTATTAGGTTTTCTAATAATAAGGACATGTTATCATTGTCATTACGCTGTGGACCTGCGTATCTGGCACTAAAAACGCCAGGTGCCCCGTTTAAAGCTTCAACTTCTAAACCGGTATCGTCCGCAAAGCAATCAAAGCCATAATGTAGTTTTATGTACTCTGCTTTTTGTACTGCATTGCCTTTAATATTTGGTTGGGTTTCTGGTACATCTTCAAAGCATCCAATATCTTTTAAGCTTAACAACTTAATATGTGACGGTATTAAGTTTTGGACTTCTTTGACTTTATTTTGGTTGTTTGTAGCGAAAACGAGTTGCATAATGGGCTTTTTGTTGCAAATTAATAATAACTACTAATTTTTGTAACAAAATTTAAGTTTTTGTGTCTAATAAGCATGAAAAAATTAATCTTAATAAACGCAATTGTTTGGGCCACTATTGTTATAGTAGGCGCATACCTTTTTAAGGGAGATGAAAACTGGAAATACTTTTTCGGTTTAATACTAGTCGCTTTTTCTATAGTTAATGGTTTAATGGCCAATCTTATTAAAAAAGATAAGAAGTCGTGTTGTTAGTAGGTAATATAAATCCTACTTTTTTCTTTATTTTTTAACAATTGATGTACTTTAGCTCCAAATTTCAAAAAAACTTTTAATGCTTAGATTTATTATTATCACTTTTATTATTAGTGCATCTACTTTTGCAAATGCTCAAAAAAAACAAGATTACCCATTAACGCCAAAAGATGCTACAGTTGATGTTTATTTTGATGAAAAAATAGAGGATCCTTATCAATGGATGGAGAATTCTGAAGATATTAGGATGTCAGATTGGTTGGATGAGCAAACTAAAATCACTGATAAAATAAAAAAGCGATACACAAAATGGTGGATGCTTAGAAGTCAGATAGCAACCATGTATCATGGTGTGCGTACTAAAGAAATTTCCTCTTACAAAGAAAAAGAAGATAGCTTAAAAAGTAAGTATGAATTTGATTTAAAGAATTTCAATTCAAGCAGAGCAGCTGATTTAGTGTATAGAGTAAGAGGTCAGAAAAACTACAGGAAGTTAGTAAGGATTAAAGATTTTATGCTGGATAAAGACGATAATGTTATAATTACTAATCGTTATTTGAATGAAGAAGATAATTTAATAGCTATCGAAATGTCCCATAATGGAGGCGATTGGAGAGAGGTGTATTTCTTTAATTTACTAACAGGGGATCTGTTTGAAAGTAAATTATCTAATTTAAGAGCTAGTAGTAATGTAATATGGCAAGGTAGAGATGTTATTTATGATTCTTATGATGAAGCAGAAGCCGGAAGAGAACTTTTAGATAAGGCTAAGGGACAAAAGTTATATTATCATAAATTGGAAGATAATCAAAGTCAGGATAAATTATTGTATCAAAATGGAGACACATCAGGGACCAATAGGTTTTCTTATTTTAAGCTGAATGAAAAGTTGTTTTTCAAACATTATTATACGGTAAGAGGTACTATTTACAGAGCACTATCTGTGGCTAACATAAATCCAGAATCGTTTTATTTAACTAACTTTTTATTATATCCAAATACACCAGGTCTTTATGTTAGTGTGGAGGAACTGTTTGGTAATACGGCTATTTTAAATACAAATTGGGAGGCTACTAATGGTAGAGTTTTATCTGCGGATATTACTGAGTTAAATAAAGTGTCAGAGTTAATAGGAGAGTATGATATTTTATTAACTAACGTAAATAAATTAGGTAAAGATAAATTGGCATGTATTTATACTGATAAAGGAAAAAATATAGCTTTAATATTTAATATGTCGGGCGAGTTATTGCGAAAGATTGATTTTCCAGAAGGAAAGCAATTAAACTATTTTTATGAAAATGAAGATAACGCAACGCATACCGATTTTTGTGTGTCATCCTTTTTTCATCCTAAAATATGGTATCAATTAAATTTGTCAGACTTAACATTTAAGCCAACGCAAGTGTTGTCTGTACCATATAAAGTAGAAACTTTAGAGACAAGATACATTAATTACAAGTCCAAAGATGGTACGGAAATACCAATGTATATCTCATGTTTAAAGGATACTAAATTAGATGGGAGTAACCCAACGTTGTTGAGAGGTTATGGAGGCTATGGAACAACTATTGTTCCTAGTTTTGACGAATCTTTAACCTTATGGTTATTGCATGGAGGTATTATTGCGGTGCCTAATATTAGAGGTGGTGGTGCAAAAGGAAGTGATTGGGGATTAGCAGGGCGTGGATTAAATAAGCAGGTTGCAATTGATGATTTTATTGCTGCTGCAGAATATCTTATATCTGAAAAATACACTAATAAAAATAAATTAGCCATTAATGGTGGGTCGCACGGAGGATTATTAGTTGGGGCAGCTTACACGCAAAGACCAGAATTATTTAAAGCAGCCATTGCTGATGCAGGTGCTTTTGATATGTTGCGATTTTCAAAATTTACAGTTGGTTCTGTAAATACTAATTTAAACGAGTTTGGGTCTGTTGACAACAAAGAAGATTATTTAAACCTAAAATCATATTCGCCATTACACAATATTAAAGAAAACGTAAGTTATCCAAACCTCATGTTAATTACAGGTAAGGAGGATGATAGGGTTCCACCATTACATTCTTATAAGTTTTTAGCAACACTTCAAGAAAAAGGAAGCGACAAGTCGCTTTACAGCTTGTTACTTATTGATGGAGCTGGGCATGGAGGCGCATTAAACAATCAAGATTTTGAAAAATTAATCTTATATAAATATGCTTTCCTTTTTGATCAATTAGACGTTAAAATTGACTAACAACTGTGTCTTTTTCTATCACCTATGGTGATAAGGTTCATTCCTTAAAATTGTAAAACCACGGTATAATTGCTCAATAACAAATAAACGCACCATTTGATGGGAAAATGTCATTTTAGACAATGATATTTTTCCTTGTGCTTTTGCATATACTTCAGGGCTAAAACCATAAGGTCCTCCAATTACAAAAACAATTTGCTTAGCTCCAGAGTTCATGTGTTTTTGTAAATAGTTAGAAAAACCAACGCTATCAAATTGTTTACCGTTTTCGTCAAGTAAAATTAAGACATCAGTCGGCTTTAGCTTTCCTAAAATAAGGTCACCTTCTTTCTGTTTTTGTTGGTCTTCGCTTAAATTTTTTACTTTTTTTAAATCTGGAATAATTTCCAAATCAAAACCTATATAAAAACCTAAACGTTTTGTGTAGTCGTCAATTAGCTGTTGTAATTGCTTATTATCGGTTTTGCCAATGGCTAGAAGTTTTATAGTCATGTGCAAATTTACAATTTATGAGATAAGATGCGTTAATTTTTTAGTTTGAAAAATGATAAATCAAAATAGTAAATCAAAAATGTATTGTTATTTTTACATCAAATAAGAAACACATGATAAGTCAAGCGCAATTTGATAAAGAAATAGAATTAATTATAACTAACGCTATTAGAGAAGATGTTGGAGATGGTGATCATAGTTCATTATCTTGTATTCCTGCATCAGCGCAAGGTAAAGCTAAGTTGTTGGTTAAAGACGAAGGGATTATAGCAGGGGTAGAATTTGCTAAGCAGGTATTTAGCTATGTAGATGCAGACATGAAGGTCGAAACCCTTATTGAAGATGGGAGCAGAGTTAAATATGGTGATATTGTGTTTTATGTTACTGGTGCATCACAATCTATTTTAAAAGCGGAACGATTAGTGTTGAATGCTATGCAACGTATGAGTGCTATTGCAACAAAAACAAGACAGTTTGTAGACTTATTAGAAGGTACAGGAACAAAAGTTTTAGACACACGTAAAACAACACCAGGTATTAGAGCTATTGAAAAATGGGCAGTTAAAATTGGTGGCGGAGAAAACCATAGGTTTGCTTTATACGATATGATTATGCTTAAGGATAACCATATAGATTTTGCTGGTGGAATTACTAAAGCTATTCAAAAAACAAAACAATATTTAAAAGACACTAGTCGTGATTTAAAAATTATTGTAGAAGCTAGAGATTTAAACGAAATCAAAGAGATTTTAAAAACCGAAGGTGTTTACAGAATACTAATAGATAATTTTAATTACGAAGACACTAAAACAGCTGTAAAACTAATTGGTGATCAATGTTTGACGGAAAGTTCTGGTGGAATTAACGAAAAAACAATCAGAGACTATGCTTTATGTGGTGTTGATTTTATTTCGTCAGGTGCATTAACGCATTCTGTTTATAATATGGATTTAAGCTTAAAAGCGGTAGATTAATTTAATAGTTTAACTATTTAAAAGGTTAATAATTAACCAATAGATGTCTTTAATAACGTCTTAAAACTATCATTTTTAACACCGTAATAGCTAAGCATTTACACGAAAAGTGTTTTTGATAAAAAGTAAAAGCAAATCAAACAATTAAAATTAAATGTCTCAAGCCATAGAGGAGAAGCTTAACAAAATACCGGTGGTTAACATTTTGGTTAAACTATTGGGTAAAATAAAACTACCTGGCTTAGTGGGATTATCTATGTATGATTTAATTGAATTGTACATTATTGGCATCGTAAAAGGGGCATTAACAGCACGAGCAAGTGCAATAGCTTATAGCTTTTTTATGGCATTATTTCCGTTTTTGCTATTCGTGATTATTGTCATTCCATATATCCCAATAGACGATTTTCAAACAGATTTTTTGGTCTTTTTAGAATCTATTTTACCACCAACAACATCAGATTTTTTTTCCGATAATATATTTAATAATATAGGAGGTAATCAAAACGGAAGCTTATTATCCTCTGTGTTTTTGTTATCTATTTTTTTAATGGCAAACGGTATTAATGCCTTGTTTTCTGGCTTTGAAAACTCATATCATGACCAATTAACACGTAATGTGTTTAAACAATATTTATATGCGCTAGGTATCGCTTTAATTTTATCCTCTTTACTAATTGTGACCGTTGCAGTTTTAGGATATTTTAATATATATGTCATCGATAATTTAACAGATCGTGGTTATATTGCCAAGCGTCAAGTTAGTATTTGGAGTACATTAGCACAATATGGCTTTTTTGTAGTTATGGTGTATATGGCAACCGCAGTGTTATATTATTTTGGAACAGCAGAAGGAAAGTCGTCTAGGTTTTTCTCCATTGGTGCACTGTTTACCACAATACTAATTTTAGTGACTTCCTTTTTATTTGGGATTTACATCGAAAATTTTGCACAGTACAATGAGCTGTATGGCTCGATTGGTGCATTATTAATTTTATTATTTTATTTATGGCTTAACGCAAATATCCTATTATTGGGATTTGAGTTAAACATGTCTTTAAAACAACTTAAAAAAAGTTTTTAATTATGAAAAAGTGTAGTATCGTTTTATTAGTTCTATTATTTAGTTTATCAGCTCAAGCACAAGATGTTTTTGGTCAATGGAAAACTATTGATGACGAAACAGGTGAAGCAAAATCAATTGTAGAAGTCTATGAAAAAGACGGAAAAGTATATGGTAAAATCATTGAAATTTTTAATAAAGACAGACGTGATTTACCATGTGTAAAATGTGAAGGAGACGATTATAATCAACCAATTTTAGGTTTGGATATAATTAAGGATATGACTAAAGATGGTAAGTACTATAAAAACGGGACAGTTGTAGACCCTCAAAGTGGTAAAGTTTACGACTTAAGATTAGCAGTTACAGAAGACGATACACTTCAAGTTAGAGGTTATATTGGTTTTTTCTACTCTACTCAATACTGGGAACGTATAAAATAATTACCAATTAAAAAGGCCAATATATTTTGCATTATATAGATGTTATATTACCCATTCCTCTAGAAAACCGTTTTACATATAGTATAACGGAGGCAGAGAGTGGGTTTTTAAGTATCGGAATGCGTGTGTCTATCCCTTTTGGGAAATCAAAAATATACACAGGAATTGTCGCGTCAATCCATCAAGTAAAGCCTTTAATTTATGAGGCAAAGCAAATCCATCAAATTCTTGACGAAACACCAATAGTTACAGAAATGCAATTGCAATTATGGCAATGGATTGCTAAATACTATATGTGTACAGAAGGCGAGGTTATGCGTGCGGCATTACCAAATGCTTTTTTGCTTGAAAGCGAAACCATTATAAGTAAGAATAATGCTATTGAATTAAATGAAACAGATTTAAAAGACGACGAGTATCTTATTTACGAAGCATTACAACGCCAATCATCACTTAAGATTCAGGATATTGCCAACATTTTGGATAAAAAAAATGTGCTTCCTGTAGTAAAACGGTTAGTAGAAAAAGAAGCTATTATTTTAAATGAAGAAATTTACGATAAGTATAAGCCAAAATATGTTAGATATGTTAAGCTAACAGAAGACTATACTACTCCAGAATCTTTAAATCAATTATTAGAAGCATTAAGTAGTAGAGCAAAAAAACAGCGGGATGTTGTTATGACGTTATTTTCTATTTCTGCAAAGACTAAAAAGCCAGTTAAAGTTTCGGATTTAGTGGCAGAAAGTAAAACAACTTCTGCAACAGTAAAAGCGTTAGTTGATAAAGGTATTTTAGAAGATTATCATATCCAAACAGATCGTGTGGTTTATGATGGAGAAGAGAATGAAGCTTCAAAAGCTTTAAACGAATTTCAAACGGAAGCTTTACAGCAAATTAAGACTAGTTTTAAAACTCAAAACGTCGTGCTTTTACATGGTATTACGTCTTCCGGTAAAACGGAAGTATATGTAAAGCTAATCGAGGAAGTTATCGCAAAAGGACAACAGGTCTTGTATTTATTGCCTGAGATTGCATTGACAACACAGTTGGTTACTAGACTGCAAAACTATTTTGGAGAACAAGTAGCGGTGTTTCATAGCAAGTATTCTGCTCATGAGCGTGTTGAGGTATATAATCAAGTATTAAATAATTCAGCGAAAGCGAAAATAGTTTTAGGCGCTAGATCATCTATATTTTTACCTTTTAAAGATTTGGGATTAATTATAGTGGATGAGGAGCATGAATCTTCTTTTAAGCAATTTGATCCTGCACCACGTTACCACGCGCGTGATGTGTCTGTCGTTTTAGCATCGCTTTTTAAAGCAAAAACACTTTTAGGAAGTGCTACTCCAAGTATTGAGAGCTATTTTAATGCGCAGGAAAATAAATATGGTTTAGTCGAAATTAATAGACGTTATAATAATGTTCAGTTACCAGATATCGAGTTAGTAGATATTAAAGACAAGCAGAAGCGTAAAAAAATGAAAGGGCATTTTTCCGATAGATTAATCGAAGAAATGACTGAAGCAATTGCCGATGGACATCAAATTATACTGTTTCAGAATAGAAGAGGGTATTCGCCAATTGTAGAATGTAATACTTGTGGACATTCGCCGCAATGTCCTAATTGTGACGTTAGTTTAACGTATCATCAATTTCGTAAACAGTTGCGTTGTCATTATTGTGGTTATAACAGTGCGATGTTAATTAAATGTATGGCATGTGGGACGCCAGGACTAGACTCTAAAGGTTTTGGAACGGAACAGATTGAAAGCGAGGTTAGACTGCTATTTCCAACCCTTAAAGTAGGGCGTATGGATTTAGACACGACAAGAGGTAAGTTTGGTTACGAAAAAATTATAACTGCTTTTGAGCAGCAAGAGATTGATGTGTTAGTCGGTACACAAATGTTAACTAAAGGATTAGATTTTAGAAACGTTAAGTTAGTTGGTATAATGAATGCCGATAACATGTTAAACTTTCCGGATTTTAGAGCGCATGAAAGAAGTTTTCAGTTAATGTTACAGGTGTCTGGTAGGGCAGGACGTACCAATAAGCAAGGGAAAGTACTAATTCAGACTTATAATCCATATCATAAAATATTGCAGCAAGTCTCAATAAATGATTATGCCGGGATGTTTAAGGAGCAGCTAGAAGAGCGTTATAATTATAAATACCCACCATATTATAGATTAATAAAAATTACACTAAAACATCGCGATTATAATAAAGTAGATATGGCAGCAGATTGGTTAGCAAAGTCGCTAACACAATTGTTTAAACATAATGTTTTAGGACCTGAGTTTCCGCCAATATCTAGAATTCGTAATCAATACCATAAAAACATTCTAATTAAAGTACCGCAAGGTCAGCCATTAGGTAAAACAAAAGAAGCTATTAAAAAAGTAAATACTAGTTTTGCTGCTATTGGAGGTTTTAAAGGAGTACGAGTTATTATTAATGTCGATAATTATTAGAGACGTGCTACTAGTTGTAGTACTTTATAAATTTTACATCAAAGTTATTGGACATAAAAAATCCCACTTAAAAAAAGCAGGATTTAATTATATAAAGAATGTAGTTGTTTAGATGCTATTTAAAGCTTCTACTAACTGTGTTTTTTTGTTTCTACTTAAAGGTATTTCGTAAGCACCAACTTCAACATTTTTACTGTTAAATCGGTCTACTTTGTCAAGATTGACAATATATGATTTGTGGATTCTTAAAAACTTACCTTCTGGTAATTCGCTTTCAAAAGCTTTCATTGTAGATAATACAACAAGACTGGTGTCTTCAGTTACTAATTTTACATAGTCACCAAGTGCTTCAATCCATTTAATATCTCTAATGTAAACTTTACGTTTTTTAAGATTACTTTTTACAAATATATGTTCTCCTTCTTCTTGATTAAAATCAAGTTTTAATTTATGGTGCTCTACAGCTTTATCAACTGCTTGGCTAAAACGTTCTCTAGTTATAGGTTTTTGTAAATAATCGGTAGCATCATAATTAAATGCTTTAAATGCGTATTCTGTTTTACCAGTTACAAAAACAATTTGAGGTTTATTATTTAGTACGTCTAGTAATTCAAAACCATTTAATACAGGCATTTCAATATCTAAGAAGATAAGGTCTACCTTATGTGTATTTAATCCGTTTTTAGTCTCTAAAGCACTGCTGTACTCAGCAATCAAGTTTAGATGATTGTTGTTTTCAATTAGCTTTACAATAGACAGTCTTTGTATTGCTGAATCGTCCACTACTACACAATTTAATACCATAGTCTTTATTCTTTATAGGTTAAGTTATCGACAATAGTACAAAAAATAGGGATTAAAACCAAAAAACTCCGCTAAAATGTAAATTTTAACATTTTAAAAAGATTTTATTGAACGCTTTATTTTGTATTAAAAATGATTGAAAAGTACTTGTGGGATTAAATAAAAAGAATTATTTTTGCACTCATTTTTAACACAAATTAAATTAGATTTTTATGAATCATTATGAAACTGTTTTCATCTTAAATCCCGTTTTATCTGAAACACAGATAAAGGAAACAGTACAGAAATACGAAGAATTTCTTGTATCTAGAGGAGCAAAGATGGTATCAAAAGAAGATTGGGGACTTAAGAAGTTAGCTTACCCAATTCAAAACAAAAAAAGTGGATTTTACCACTTATTTGAGTACCAAGTAGAAGGAGAAGTAATCAATCCTTTAGAAGTAGAGTTTAGACGTGATGAGCGTTTTATGCGTTACTTAACTGTAGCTATGGACAAACATGCAGTGTCATGGGCGGAACGTAGAAGAGTTAAATTAAAACAAAAAGCTTAATTATGGCAAGTATAGATCAACAAGCAAAAGGAAAAAAAGAAGGAGAGATCAGATATCTTACACCTTTAAATATTGAAACTAACAAACAAAAGAAATATTGTCGTTTCAAAAAGTCTGGTATCAAGTATGTAGATTACAAAGATGCAGATTGGTTATTAGGTTTTGTTAACGCTCAAGGTAAAATTTTACCAAGACGTTTAACAGGAACTTCATTAAAGTATCAAAGAAAAGTGTCTGTTGCTGTTAAAAGAGCACGTCACTTAGCTTTAATGCCATATGTAGCAGATTTATTAAAATAAAAATATCATAACAATGGAACTTATATTAAAACAAGACGTTGAGAACTTAGGATTTAAAGACGATGTTGTAACGGTAAAGAACGGTTATGGTAGAAACTTTTTAATCCCTACAGGACACGCGATTTTAGCAACTAAATCTGCTATCAAATCGTTAGAAGAAACTTTAAAGCAACGTGCTTACAAAGAAGCTAAAGAGGTTGAACAAGCTAACGTAATTGCTGAAGCAATTAAAGCTTTAGAAATCAAAATAGCTGCTAAAGTTGGACAAGGAGACAAATTATTTGGTTCTGTAAACAACATTGATGTTGCTGAAGCATTAGCTAAAGAAGGTCAAATAATTGAGAAGAAATTTATCTCTGTTACTACAGTTAAGCGTTTAGGTAAATATAACGCAGCAGTACGTTTACATAGATCAGTAAATGTTGATTTAGAATTTGAAGTTGTTGCTCAAGCATAACTAAAAATTGTTGTTAACAATACGTTAATAAATAGTATTCAAATATTAAAGCCACTCTGTAAAGAGTGGCTTTTTTTGTTATATTTTTGTTAAATGTTATGCTTGCATAATATCAAAAACAATCAACACAACAATATAACACAATGAAAAAACTTAACTTAACTATTACTTTATTGTTATTTACAGTACTGAGTTTTGCTCAGGTCACTACATCTAACATTAAAGGTCTTGTTCAGGATGACACCAACGAGCCATTATTTGGTGCCAATGTGGTAGCAGTACATGGTCCAACGGGAACTAAGTATGGCGCTATTACAAACTTAGATGGACGTTACAATTTATTAAATCTTAGAGTAGGTGGACCGTATACGGTATCTATTACTTATGTTGGATTTAAAGAGCAAACATTTACTAATGTATATTTAACATTAGGTAAAACAACAAACTTAGATGCTGCAATGAATGGTAATGCCGAGTCTTTAGATGAGGTTGTTATTACAGGGTCTGCTTCTGGTACTTTTGGAAGTGATAGAACTGGTGCAGAAACTAGTGTTGGAAGACGTGAGTTAACAACGTTGCCTACTATTTCTAGATCTGCTGCAGATTTTACAAGGTTAGAGCCTTCTGCTTCAGGAAACTCTTTTGGTGGTAGAAATGATCAATTTAACAACTTTAGTTTAGATGGTGCAGTTTTTAATAATCCATTTGGATTAGATGCTGCAACTCCGGGAGGTCAAACAGATTCTCAGCCAATATCTTTAGATGCTATTGAGCAGATTCAAGTATCTTTAGCACCTTATGATGTTACATTGTCTGGTTTTACTGGTGCTGCTGTTAATGCGGTAACTAAAAGTGGAACTAATGAGTTTCATGGTACTGTTTACGGTTTTACTAGAAACGAAGACATGACTGGAGGAAAGATTAAAGGAGAAGATGTTTTTCAGTCGGATTTAGAACAAAACCAATATGGTGTTAGTATCGGAGGTCCAATTGTAAAAAATAAATTATTCTTCTTTGCTAACTTTGAAAAGGACGAACGTTCTGATTTAGGTACAAATGGTTTTGTACCAGATACAGGAAGTGGCGCAATTAACGAAACTCGTGTTTTAGAGTCTGATCTATTAATTGTTCAAAATGCATTATTGGACTTAGGATATGATCCAGGACGTTACCAAGGATTTAATTACGATTCAAATTCTACTAAAGGTATCTTTAAGTTAGATTGGAATATTAATGATAATAACCGTTTAGCGGTAATTTATAATTTTTTAAATGCATCTAAACAAAAACCTGCACATCCATCAGCATTAGGTTTTAGAGGGCCGGACACAAACACATTACAGTTTGAAAACACAGGATATGAGATCAATAATAACATCAAGTCTTTTCAATTAGAATTAAACTCGACGTTATCTAGTAGCGTAAGTAATAAGTTTCAAATGGGGTATACTCATTTTGACGATTATAGAAATGCATTATCATCACCAGCACCAACAATTACAATTACAAATGGTGGTTCTAATTATATTATTGCAGGACATGAGCCTTTTTCTATTAACAATACATTGGATCAGAAAGTATTTCAATTTTCAAATAACTTAAACTATGTTGAAGGTGATCATACGTACACTGTAGGTTTCTCTTATGAGAAATTTCAGTTTGATAACTCTTTCAATTTAGGAGCTTATGGAGCGCAAGGCGTCTTTTTTCCAACAACAACAATGGACGATTTTCAAAACTTTGCAGATTCAGGACAATTACAAGCATTATTTAACGATGCTGCAGCTGCAAACGCAAGTTTAGAAGCAAACGGTGAAGGTGTTGCAGGGGGTTGGGCATTAGCCGAAACGAATGTAGGACAATTAGCATTTTATCTTCAGGATGAATGGAATGTTACTGAAAACTTTAAATTAACATACGGTGTTAGATTTGACAAGCCATTATTTTTTGACTCATCTTCAAAAGCACAAGATGTTATTGATAGAGCATGTTGTTATGCTCCAGGAATTGAATATGTAAATCCTAATACAGGAGAAGGTGTGTTTTTAGATAACACTAAAATGCCATCAAACAAAGTATTAATCTCTCCAAGAGTTGGGTTTAATTATGATGTAAAAGGAGATAATAGTTTTCAAGTACGTGGTGGAACGGGATTATTTACAGGTCGTTTACCATTTGTATGGTTAGGTAACCAGATTGCTAATCCAGAAGTATTCTTTTACCAAGTAGTAGATCCAGATTTTAAATTCCCTCAAGTATGGAGAACAAATATTGGAGCAGATTACAGATTTGATAATGGTATTGTTGCAACAACAGATATTTCTTATACAAAAGATATTAATGGAGCACACGTACAAAACTGGGGACTTCGTAATCCTACGGGAACTTTAAATGCGCCTGGAGATACAAGAGCAATCTACACATCAGATGATGTTATTAATAATGCTTACGTATTTACAAACTCAAACAAAGGTCGTGTTTGGAACTTTACAGCTAAGGCTCAAAAAACATTTGATAACGGATTATACACAAGTGTTGCTTATAACTACTTAAACTCTAAGGATGTTAATTCAATTGAAGCAGAAATTACGGGTGATGCATTTGCATTTAATCCAGTAGTTGGTAATGCTAATAACGATGTGTTATCACATTCTAAATACGGAGATACACACCGTTTTATTGGTGTTGCAAGTAAAAAGTTTACTTATGGTAATGATAAATGGTCAACAACAATCTCTACGTTCTTTGAGTACGCTCAAGGTGGACGTTTTAACTACACTTATGGTGGAGATTTAAACGGAGATGGTTCTAACTTAAACGATTTACTTTACGTACCTACAGCTGCAGAATTACAAGACATGCAATTCTCAGGAGCTGGACAAGCTGAGGCTTTTGAGTCTTTTATCCAACAAGATGATTATTTAAGTGATCGTCGTGGAGACTATGTAGAGCGCTACGGTGCTTTAGCTCCATGGAGAGGACGTTGGGATCTTAAATTACTACAAGACTACAAGTTTAATGTAGGAGGTGGTAAAACTAATACAATACAGTTTAGTGTTGATGTATTAAATGTTGGAAACTTATTAAATAGTGACTGGGGTCTTGTACAACAACCAAGTTCTGTACAACCATTAGGAGTAGATGTTGATGCATCTGGTGTGCCAACATATACGTACACAGGAGCAACAGAAACATTTTCTTATAACTCAAGCTTATTATCAAGGTGGCAAGCACAATTTGGAGTTAGATACATTTTCTAGTCCATACGTCATAGATATTTTTTAAATTTGCGCTCCTTTTAAGGGGCGCATTTTTTTTTATTCAATATTATAACTTAAAACATTTTTAAATGATTTTTTTATTTCAACGCTTTCGCGGAAACCTTGCCTTTAAAAACATATACTTAGCAGTGCTATTAGTGGCTTTTGTGTCTTGTAAAAAAGAGACAGCTCAAGTATCAAAAACAACTACAGTAGATGCTTCTACACTTAAACAATCGGCGTTAATCGAAACTTTTAAGTACCAGCCAGAGCAAGAGTTGATTATTAGTGTGCACAGAGGTGGTAAAGGTTTAAAGCATTATCCTGAAAACTGTTTAGAAACTTTAAAATATATAAATGATAGTATTCCTGCTATCTATGAAATTGACATCGCGCAGACTAGAGATAATGTATTAGTATTAATGCATGATAATACATTAGAGCGTACCACTACTGGAACAGATAAATTAAACAAGTATACTTACCAGGAGTTGCAAGCCTTTAATTTAGAAGATGATTATGGTAATGAAACAGCATTTAAGATACCAACGTTAAAAGAGGTCTTACTTTGGGCTAAAGAAAAAAACGTAGTACTTACATTGGATAAGAAAAAGAGTGTGTCTTTTGACGCTATTGTAGCTTTAGTAAAGCAAGTAGAAGCAGAAGATGTCTCAATAATTATTACATACGATTTAAAGCAAGCGGAAGAAGCATACGGTTTAGCGCCTAATTTAATGTTATCTGTATCTGCTAGAAATCAAAAAGAATTAGATTGGTTATTAAATTCAAAAATACCAACACAAAATATGTTAGCATTTACGGGGACAAGATTATCTCCAAACTACTTTTATAAAACAGTACAATCACACGGTATAAAAACCATGTTAGGTACATTAGGAAACTTAGATAAGCAAGCAGAGGCAAAAGGAGAGGTGCCATATACGTTATGGAGAGATAAAGGAATAGATCTTTTTGCAACTGATAGACCTTTTGAAGTAGCTAAAGCATTAAATATTAAGAAATAGAGAAGATGAAGTATTCTAGACTTACAAAAGAACAATTTGAAGAATTACATAAAGAGTTTATTAACTTTTTAGCAACACAAACCATTACCGCAGACGAGTGGGATAAGCTTAAAACGGAAAAGCCTGAAGTTGCAGAGCAGGAATTAGATGTGTTTAGCGACTTGGTTTGGGAAGGTGTCTTATCTACTGTGAAGTATGTTGAGCAGATATCGGAGCACAACATACATTTGTTTGTGTTTAACGAAGATCACATGCATGTTATTGGAATTAAAATAGATGGACCTATAGATGTAACAACAACTGATGGATTTAATTGGTTGCGTGAAAATTTAATGGATGATACGGTTACATTTACTCAAGGTAAAAAAGATTATTCTGAAGACAAAAACTTAGATAAATTTAAGTTGATACAATCCGGAAGTGCAATTACAAAAGGGGAGTTGTATGAGTATTTTAACAAGTTAATCAACTAAGACATTCGTAATTAGTAAAAACGTATTACAGGCTTGTTATGGTAGGTAATAGTGTTTTTTCTTCTAAAGGGACACAAAGACAACAGTATTATATATTTTTGTCAAGCCTACAGTAGTAGGTTCTATTTTAAAATTATAAGTAAACATTAAAAATAGTTCTGCTTTGGCAGAAAATATTATGGCACAAAAACCAAGCATACCAAAAGGAACAAGAGATTTTAATCCAGAACAAGTAGCAAAACGTAACTACATTTTTAGTACTATTAAGTCTAAATTTGAGCGTTTTGGGTTTCAACCTATAGAAACACCAAGTTTTGAAAACTCGGATACCTTAATGGGTAAATATGGAGAAGAAGGTGACCGTTTGATTTTTAAAATTTTGAATAGTGGTGATTATTTGTCAAAAGTAAATGATGACTTATATACTGAGAAAAATTCAAATAAAATAACAACTAAAATATCAGAGAAAGCATTGCGTTATGATCTTACAGTACCATTTGCAAGATACGTGGTACAACATCAAAACGATATAGAGTTTCCGTTTAAACGTTATCAAATGCAGCCGGTATGGCGTGCAGATAGACCTCAAAAAGGACGTTTTAGAGAGTTTTATCAATGTGATGCAGATGTTGTAGGAAGTGATAGTTTATGGCAAGAGGTTGAGTTTGTACAATTGTATGACGAGGTCTTTACTGCTTTAAAATTGGAAGGTGCGACTATTAAAATTAATAATCGTAAAATACTTTCTGGTATTGCAGAAGTTATTGGAGCAAGTGATAAGTTAATTGACTTTACTGTTGCTTTAGATAAATTAGATAAAATAGGAGAGGAAAAGGTAAAAGAAGAAATGCTTGGTAAAGGTATTTCTGAAGCTGGTATTGCTAAGCTTCAACCGTTGTTTACATTAACTGGCGATTTTGGTTCTCAAATAGCCAGTTTAAAATCAATATTATCAACGTCTGAAGAAGGTCAAAAGGGTATTGAAGAATTAGATTTTATTAATACTGCAATTTCTACTTTAGGTTTAAAATCTGCAAAGTTGCAATTAGATGTAACTTTGGCTAGAGGATTAAATTACTATACAGGTGCTATTTTTGAAGTATCTGCACCAGAAGGTGTGGCTATGGGATCTATTGGTGGAGGTGGAAGATACGATGACTTAACAGGTATCTTTGGTCTTAAAAATGTTAGTGGAGTAGGTATCAGTTTTGGATTAGATCGTATTTACTTAGTTTTGGAAGAATTAGGATTGTTTCCAGAAACTATAACTAAATCTACTGAGGTTATCTTTATTAACTTTGGAGATAACGAAGCTTTGTTCTGCTTAAAAGCTGTAAAAGCATTAAGAGAAGCTGGTATAAATGCTGAGTTGTATCCTGATAAGATTACAAACGGAAAACACATGAAAAAACAAATGAATTATGCTAACAAGCGTAACATTCCTTTTGTTGTTTTAGTTGGTGAAGAAGAATTGAAAAATAGCCAGTTTACTTTAAAAAATATGGTATCTGGAACTCAAGATACTGTTGACTTAGAAACAATGATTTCTAAAATAAAATAAAAGGTAACTCTTTATAATAGTAAAAGCCGAAACGCAAGTTTCGGCTTTTTTAGTAAATGAGAATTAATTTGGGGTATTCACTTACTCAACTAAAACTTTTTTAGATAGTTCTCCATTATCTGTTTTTAACTTAATAATATAGGTTCCTGTGCTAAGTTTTCCTGTTTTTAATTCGATGTAATCTTGAGTTTCTAAATCTGAAAAATCAGCAATAAGTTGTCCTAATATGTTATAAAGATTTACAGATGTTATACTATTTAATTTAGGATTGCTTACAACAATACTATTACTGCTGTTGGCGTAATAAGTGTTTAGTGTAGTTTCTAAAGTATGATCCTCAACTCCTAAAGTTTCTGAAGCACTAAAGACCAATTCAAACCTATCAGTATATTCTCCTGCGGCTAATTGTATTGTAAAATCAGATGCTCTTAAATCGCTATAAGTGGCATTTAAAATATCATGTATGTAAATGTCTAAGTCAGAAGGCACGTTTTCTAGCGCATCAATCGTAATCGTGTTGTTACCGTCTAAGTTAGTTTTTAGTATTAAAGGTAATACTGTGCTAGTGTTAATTACATCAATCCCTTGTATGATGTAATTCCCGTTGTTAATATCCCAATACATATCATCAATTTGGTTTTCTGTACTTTCACCATCATAGCCCCAATCATAACCAGAAGTAGCATTTGGATCTTGAGTTACTAGCAATTGTCTGTGTATTCCGTTAACGGAATTTAAGCCTAATCTAATTTTTAACCTTTCGTCAGAATTATAGTTGTCATCGGTTGTATTGTCAACATCTTGCCTTACAAATACTGAAGATCCACTGCCTTCTTTTTCAAAGACACGTTGATTATTATTAAACTTTAAAGTACCAGTGTTTTCACTTTTTACAAAGAAACCTTGTGCTACGGGAATATAACGACCCGGTAATTTTGATGGAGTACCACCAGTCGCTACTAGTGGGTCATTTGTACCATAACTTGCAGCAGGTGTTGCTCCGGATAGATTGTATGAGGCATAACCACCTTGGTATTGTGCTAAATTATGAGAGCCACCTCCCCAATGTTCCCAATAATATAATGTTCCTGTTGTGCTTCCTGCACCTTCAATGGTAGGCCCGTTATCTATAATAAATTGATGTGCATCTATTGCAGAGGCATAAGGGTTTCCAATTAGATACTCGTTAGCAGCTGTAATAGGAAGTGTTATTTCGCCATTGTTAGGTTTTCCTTGGAAGACATAGTTTTGTTCTGTTAGTACATTTCCATTAGTGTTATTGACTCCTTTTAGAGTAAAACCTTCCCCTGTATTTAAAGATCCTGTACTTCTTACATGTTGCCAATCGGCATAAGCTCCAGATTGATTAGCGTATTTCCATATCCAATAATCAGCGATTCCAATTGGGGTACCTGATGTACCGTCATAACTGTTTGTAATAAAGTTAATATCTACTGGTGCTGCAGGATTACTACCGTCTTTAAAAATTGTAGGTACCGTGTAGCTATTATTGTTACTAGTTGTATTTGTTACGCCCACAGGAGATGACCAATAATTATAAGTGTATAAATCTTGTGTTCCTTGTTGGTCGCGTTCTAGAGTTCCGGAACTGGTGCTGTCTAAATCACTTTCAAAAGTTTGTATTAATTGAGATTCGCCTTGTAAATCAATTTTACCATCTATTTTTAAATAATGCGTGATAGTTAAACCATTTCCAGAGTTAGTCGCAGTAGTACCATCTGCAGTTAAAATGTTGTTTTGTACATTTAAAGCTAAAATAGTCCTGTTGTTTTTATTTATTGAAGGCAAAGTTGCATTCACTAAGGTAACGTTGTGGTTGGTGTTAACTATATTCCAGTCTATGGTAATATTTGGGTCCACTATAGATTGTGATCCTGGAATATACCACTCGGTACCACTTGCCCAACTATTAGAGTTGTCCCAGTTACCATCTGCTGAGGTGTTGTAGGGTAGTGGAGAGGTTTGAAACTCTAAAGTAAACTTACTAGGGTCTGTTAAGCTACCTCTATTGCCATTTCCAGAAACATCGTTAAGATGGGTTCCGATATAAGAGTTCATGTTGTAATACGCCTTAAGATTGGTCCAGTTGATACTGTTAATATCATTTTTGGTAATTGTATTTGGTACAATAACGCCATTAACAACGGTTCCTGCTTTTTCAAGTTCTTGGTTCATAACATAGCGCAGCTGCGTAATAGAAAGCGCTTGATCCCAGATTCTAACCTCATCAATATCTCCTTTAAAAAAATCTAAAACATTTGTTTTGTCAATATAAATGGCGCCAATAGCAAAGTCAGAACCATTAGGAGTCGGGTTAATTAATGTTTTTGTAGTATCCAAAACCCCATCAATGTATAATTTAGCAATGCCATTGTCGTAAACACAGGCGACGTGATGCCATACATTATTTGGAATTGTAGTATTGGATTCTATTCTTCCTGAAGCGGTAGTTCCTATAGTAAAGCTTACTAAGTTGCTATCTGTTAAAAAGAATTTATACCCATCAACACCATCATTTTTTGCAACTATAGTTTTGTCTGAAGCTAGGGCGTTTGAACCATTTGTTTTTACCCAAGCGGAAGCAGTAAAATCTCCAGCTAAATCTATTTTGTCTCCAACTAGTGTAAAATTATCTACACCGTCAAAGCCTAAATGTCTTGATTTTATTTCTTCATGTGCTACTCCAAAAGTGAAATATTTTGTTCCATCAAAATCATAACTACCTTCTTTAGTTGGGATACCATTAAAAGTATTGGAGTCTAAAAATACTGTTTGCAGATTGGTTGAAAAACCAGCATCATCAGAAACTAATAGTACGTAGGCATCGTTTCCTGTTAAAGGCGGTAAACCTGCAAGATCTGTATCAAATACTGATACCTCAACTTTTCCAATATCATCACCAGCAGTTTCAACTATTTTCCATTTTCTGTTCATTACATCTGTAATGGTAGTAACAGTTGCAGGTCCTAAGCTAACTGTAATTGAGCTTCCTGAGGTACTTGTGTTTTGTCCATCATTACCCCAAACTAAAAATTCATTACTAGTATTAAATGCGCTGGTGTTGAGGTTGTTTGTTGTTTCTGTATTAGTTAATGATATTGCAACAATACTTGAGTTGTTGACACTTTTAGATTGTTTTTGGGTTAAATCAGAATCGTCATCTCTTCCAATTCCTGCAATATCATAGTTAAAACCTGAGTTAGCAGAAGTATCCCAAATTACGGATCCGTTTGAGGCAACGTAATCTTGTGACGTTCCGTTAACACCTAATGTTACTCCGTATTTAATAGCAAGATAAGATTGTATTTTATTACGTTCGTCTAATAGGTTTGCATCGTTTTTACGAGAAGAAAATGAGATTATTTCTACTATTCTAGCATTTGTTGCTGCTTCATAACCTTCACTTCTTCCAATCCAATAACGAGAATTATTTACATTTGAAAAATCTGAAATATCATTCTGTACGGTTTCAACATTATTAGCATTGTAAAACAACTCTTGTCTAGTTAAAGCGCTATTGTTTCTGGCGTTTAATATTCCTACATTATTATAGTTGTTTGACGTGTTGTTGTCAGCGACACCGTATCCAGTGTATGGTGATGTTGCAGTTGTTGGTCCTACGCAATACGCAAAGACTTCATTAGTAAATCTTGCAGAGTAACGCCCGTATCCAAACCCTGTAACGTCTACTGTATTTGTATTAATATCTTCGTCTCCACAAAATACATCCATATTACCAAATGTTGCATTTATATTAGTGTCAGGTAAAATAACAGCAAACATATCTTGAGTGTAAAAACCGGTTCCTCCTTCTAAGAAATCTCCATTTGTGCTGTCGTAAGAGTAATCATCATCTGTTGGGGCTAGTGTATAAGAGCTATCAAAGTCTAAGACTGCATTAAAATTAACGTTGTAATCAGGATGGTCTCTGTATGTTGGCTCTTGTCCTGCGGTATTTACTGTAGCGTTATTTGTATTTGCTTGATCATACCATGTTGTTATAGGTTGGTTATCGCTAACACCAGCACCATCATTTGCTTTTAGCCATGTTTCTAAGTTAGCAGTAATACCTCCTGGTCCATTGGTTACTGATGATGTTGTACCGTACCCTTGGATGTAAAAAATATAAGGGTTTTCGTTAGAATCGTTATTTGCTATTGTCAGTATTGCAGATCTTAATCCGTTGGCAGAAGGATCAAAAGTAATATCAAAACTAGTCGTATTTCCGGCAGCTATAACAGAAGTAGGAGTTGTTGTTAGCGTAAAGTCTGAAGCGTTTGCTCCTGTTATTGTTACATATGGGGATAAACCTGTTAAGTTTAATGGAAGTGTTCCATCATTATTAATTAAGAATGTTTTAGTAGCGTTTCCTGTAGTAACATTTGTAGATCCAAAATCAGTGTTGTCTGAAGTGTTTGGTGTTGTGTCTCCATTGATTATGCTAATGCTATTTCCTGTAATATCTATTTCAGGTAATGGTGTTGTGGTAGCAATAAGAGAAATATCGTCAATAGCGATATCGCTTCTAAAACCATTACCTGTTGTTCCTGAAAATCTTAGGTTAATACTTTGTCCAACGTATGCGCTTAAATCTAATGTAACCAAAGCCCACGAAGCACCATTGCTAGTTTGCACTTGACCAGATTGTGACCAGATGTTGTTAGGAAAGGTTGCGCCATTATTTGTACTTAAGTCTACATTTAGATTTCCAGTAGCGCTACCATACATGTGATAGTAAAATGAGAATACCGGATTGCTGGCACCGGATAAGTCAAAACATGGGCTTATTAAATTAGCGGTACTGTTATTATAATCAGTTGCTTCTGTGTATAAATAATAGTTGCCATCATTAGCAGTTGAAGGCCCGGTATTACTAGATGGTGTGCCATTAGCATCTCGTGTCCAATTCATGTTGTCTCCTGTATCTTGAGACCAATCTCCTAAACCAGATTCAAAACTTTCAGTGTATGGAAAAGTTGTAATAACAGAAGTACAGGTAGCGCTACATCCTCCAGAAACATTAAAATATAAGGTTGTTCCGCCTGAGTTTGCACTGTTACCTGAATTTGTTAATACAGTTGTACCGCTTGAGGTTATGGTAATATTGGAGGCGCCGCCATTCCACCCATCATTATATGTGTCGTAGATAGTAGCATAATAGTTGTTTCCGTCAGGTAAGCAGCTTAAATCTAAGGTTGTTGAATAAGACGAATTTGAAGCGCCAGTATAACCATCATCAATAGTAGCTAATAATGTACCTGAAGGATTATATATTTGCACCCTATTTTCTGAAGACCATTCGGGCCAATTTACTGTTACTTGAACTGCTGAGGTTTGTGCATAGGTTAAAGAGAAACTTAAAAACAAAACAGTAAACATCATGTTTTTACATAATGTTTTAGCTAGTAATACTTTAGGAGTATAGTTTTTCATAAGTAGGATTTTAGTTTAGTTGGGGAACTAATATTTAAATCGGGATAAAACTACCTATAAATTAGATGAATAACAAAATTATTCGATGAAATACATCTTTAGTGCTGCTTTGTGATTTGTTTAGACGTTTAAGTGTTTTTTAATACAGTTGAATGGTTTAAAAGTAAAAACCCAAAACAAGTGTTTTGGGTTTTTATTTATATAAAAAATTTTGTAACCTTTTATTATTCGATTAAAACCTTTTTAGAGAATGTCCCATCGTTAGTTTTTACTTTTAATATATAGCTACCTGTACTTATTACATTTGTTTTTAATTCGATTAAATCTATAGATTCAAAGTCATTAAAAACAGTAATTTCCTGTCCAATTATATTAAATAAACTCACAGATTTGATAGTTTCTAACTTAGGGTTGTTAACTACAATAGTATTGGAATTATTTGCATAATAAAATTGTATTGTTGTTTCAATATCAAATTCATTTGTAGACAACACTTCAGATTGACTGAATCTTAATTCAAAACGATCTGTATAAGCACCTGCAGCAAGATAAATTGAGAACGTATCCTGTTTTATATCATGATATAGGTTGGTTACTGTATCATAGATGTAAATTTCCATGTTTTCCGGTGTGTTTTCTAAAGCATCAATTACAAAAGTGTTTTCTCCGTCCGTATTTGTATGTACTCCTAATGGTAATATCGTAGAGGCGTTAATGGCATTTGTACCTTGTATTATGTACTGGTTGTCTTCAATCATCCAATAAATATCATCCATTTGAGATTCGTTGTTTTCTCCGTCATAACCCCAATCGTAACCTGAAGTAGCATTAGCATCTTCAGTAACTAACAACTGTCTGTGTAAATTGTTAACCGAGTTAAAGCCTAATCTGATTTTTAAGCGGTCATCAGAATTATAAACATCACTAGTTGCATTAGTATCAGAGGTTCTTACAAATACAGAGGAAGCTCCTTCTTTTTCAAATACACGTTGACCGTTATTAAACCTAATGCTTCCTGTGTTTTCACTTTTAACGAAAAAACCTTGAGAAACAGGGATGTAACGCCCAGGCAGTTTAACCGGTGTTCCGCCTGTCCCAACTAGTGGGTCATTAGTTCCATAACTGGCAGCAGGAGTAGATCCTGATAAGTTATAGGTAGCATAACCTCCCTGATAATTTGCAAGGTTGTGAGAACCACCTCCCCAATGTTCCCAGAAATATAATGTTCCAGTAGTGCTTCCTGCGCCTTCAATAGTAGGTGCATTATCCATTATAAATTGATTAGCATCTAAAGCCGAAGCGTATGGGTTACCTACTAAATATTCATTACCTACTGTTATTGGTAGTGTAATATTACCGTTGTTTGGTTTTCCGTTAAAAACATAGTTTTGTTCTAATAAAACGTTTCCGCTTGTATCTGTAACCCCTTTTAAGGTAAATCCTTCTCCAGAAATTAAAGTACCTGTACTTCTTACATGTTGCCAATCTGCATAAGCGCCTGATTGATTAGAGTATTTCCAAATCCAATAATCTGCAATTCCTATTGGAGTTCCTGTTGTTCCATCATAACTGCTAGTTATAAAATTTATGTCTATTGGATTGTTAGGATCTGTACCATCTTTAAATACTTGTGGTAAAGTGTAAGCATTATTATTTGTACTTGTATTACCAACACCTACTGGAGAAGACCAATAATTGTATGTGAATAAATCTTTTGTACCCTGTTGGTCGCGTTCTAACACTCCGGAACTAGTTACATCAAGATCACTATTTAAAGATTGAATTAATTGAGATTCACCTTGTAAATCAATTTTACCATCTAATTTTAAGTAATGTGTTATAGTTAAGCCATTTCCAGTTCTTAGACTTGTAGTACCATCTAGCATTAGCGTATTGCTTTGAACATCCATACCTAATACACGTCTGTTACTATTATTATTAGTAGGTAAACTAACGTTATCCATGGTTATATTATGACTTGTTTGTACAATATTCCAGTCTACAGTTATATCTGAATCTACGATTGATGCAGAGCCTGGAATGTATTGTTTGTCTCCATTGGTCCATGTATTATGACTAGTCCAAGTTCCGTTAGATTTAGAAGAATAGGGTAGTGGAGCAGTTTGGAAATCTACAGTATTTAGATTTCTTAAAGCACCTTGTCTATTATTACCTGATGCATCATTAGTGTTGGTGTATGTGTAGATGGACATTGGATAGTATCCTTCTAGTGTATTCCAAGCTAGCGTTGCGGTTTCATTATTTGTAATTGTTGTTGGTAATACTTTACCAGAAACAAAGGCTGCGTTTTGTTTAATTTCTTGATTTATAATATAACGTAATTGGTTTATGCTTAAAGCGGTACTCCAAACACGTACTTCATCAATATTTCCTCTAAAAAATTGTGTTGTACCTGTTTTAGCAGCAGAAGCCACATGAAAAGAATTAGTTGTGCTTACAGGTGCAGATCTGTTTACGGACCTATCTAAAACACCGTCAATGTATAAAAAGATTTTTGTGCCATTGTAAATTGCAGCAACATGATGCCATTCGTTATCAGGGATTTTAGTAATACTGGCTAATGTCTGATTACTTCCGTTTTTCCAGTACATTCTAATTCTGTTGTCATTTAAAATTTGAAAGTCATAACCTTCTGTAAAAGGATTGTTTCGTTTTGAAACAATTGATTTAATCCCAGTGTCAGCTGCGTCTCTTTTTATCCACGCAGATATCGTAAAGCCTGAAGGGTTTAAATCTAAATTGTCTTCCATGTCTATATAGTCTGTAGCACCATTAAAATATACAGAGCGCACAACTTCTACTTGAGGCGCGTATCCAAAAGTGATATATTTTGTACCATCAAAATCGTAGCTTGTTTCAAGATCAGTACCATTAATGGTCATGATTCTGTAATCTGCTGTGGGGTCAAATACAGGTGTATCTGAAATAAACATATAATAGTTACCCGGAGGGCTAATGTTTCTAATTGCATTTTGAGGAATTTTGATTTTTACATCTGAGACATCTCCGCCATTCTCTACAACTTTCCAAATACGTTGCATACCAAGAAAACTAACAGGAGTAGATAAACCTGAAATTCCTGAGCTCATGTCTACAGATATAACATTTGGTGCAGCGTCTAAACTAGCATTATTATTTCCCCAAACTAAAAATTCTTTATCTCCAAACGCAGTAGAGTTGGTGTTAATATTTGTAGAATTTGTATCATGTAAATCAGTTAATCCCATTGTAAGAATACCTTGAATCCTTCCGGTGCCATCAGTATTGTCATTTACACTTCTAGATTGTTTTTGATTTAACTCAGAGTCATTATCTCTACCTATACCTGTTATGTCATAATTGTAGCCTAGGTTTGCAGATTGATCCCATATTATGTTTCCAGAACTATCAACATAATCTTGAGAAGTACCATTTATACCTAACGTTATGCCATATTTTATTGCTAAATATGACTGTATTCTATTGCGTTCTTGTGTTAGGTTGTTATCAGATTTTCTTGAGTTATATGTAATTACCTCAGCAATACGACCATCAAAACTACCATTCCAATATTGACTTCGACCCAACCAGTATCTTCCATTATTTATTGTAGCGTATCGAGATATATCATTTGTTTCGTTCCCAACTTGATTGGCATTAAAATATAATTCCATATCAGTATCACTAGCATTCTGTCTAATATTTACAATTTGAATTTGATTATAATCTGTTGATGAATTAGTGTCTGATCTAGCATATCCATTTTCAGTGGGATTTGATGATGTTTCACTTGTTGTTCCTATACAATATGTCAGGCGTTCATTATTTAACCGTGCAGTATAAGATCCGTAACCAAATCCAGTAACGTCTTCTGTATAGCTTTCTGTTAAAGGATCTGAGCTAGTAAAAGTATCTAATGGTACCATAGAGCTTGTAATACTAGGATCTGGCATTAAAACAACAAACAAATCATTGGTGTTAAAACCTCCTGTTCCTTTTAACTCATCTCTATTAGTTAAATAGGTCATGTCAGAGCCTGAGGTGTTGTTATTGTTTTCAAACTCTATCACAGGATTAAAGTTCATGTTTTTACCACTATTATTTCTGTATACTGGTTCTTGACCAGTTACAACAACTTCGGCATGATTTCCTTTTCCATTATCAGACCACTTGGTAACATTTGCGCCATCAGAACCATAAGTTGTACCATCAAGTTGATCTGCTTTTAGCCATAAGTCTAAATTATTAGTTACACCGCCTGGTCCATTAGTTGGCGTGTTATAAGTAGTACCAGTTATTAAAATGTCATCGACCATTACATAATCATTTGTGTCACTAGCATCACATCGTATTCTAAATTGTCCTGTTGGTAATATTGGGAAGCTAAAGTCTGTAGCCATTAATGTTACCGTTTTACTGTAATGTATAACAGAATTAGTGCTTTGGAAATCCGCAGATTTAGTTGATACATTTCCGCTTACAAATCGCTTTACTGTTTCCCAAGATGAACCTAATCCACCACTATTGTATTCAACAAAAAAGTCTTCGCCATTTTCCATACTTATTGCTGTAAAGAAAAACTTAAGATCAATTTTGTCATAAATAAATAAACTATATGATGGCGAGGTCATAGCTGAATCATCTCCCGAGTTATCTCTTAGATAAAAACTATTATTTGCGCTGTAAGCATAAGTTGCGTTATTGGTTCTGACAGCTCTAGACCCTCCGGTCCAGCCTTGATTTCCAGATTCAAAGTCATAAAATCCTAAAGTAGTTTGTGAATTGGAGGTTTTAATAAATAACGTAATCGCTATTATTGTAAAAAAAGCGTTTTTGAGGGTCAAAAATTTCATAATTAGTTAAGTTGTAGTTAGGGACTAAATATTAAGTGTCAAATATACTGTATTTTGTCTTTGAAATGCAATTTTATTCGACAAACGACATATCTTAAATTTCAAATAACTGGTAATCAATATTTTAAGTGTTTTAAAAAAAATACATTTCAACCTATTTTATGGTATTTGAACGACTTTTTGTTGCGTAAAAAAAGCTAAATAAATCAATATTTAGCTTTTTTGAGAGTTTTTTTGTTTAGAATTTTATCAATTTGTGAGTGTGGATTATTACATTTTTGGAGTTAGAAATTCTTAAAAAGTAAGGTGCTTGTTCTAATCTTTCTAGATTATTTAAAACGATTTTACCGTTAATTGGTGTCGATATATTTCTGTGAACTATTCTTCCGTTTATATCATAAATTCTTGTGGTAATCATTTCATTTCTTAAAGCCAAAGGAAGTTTTATGTTTAAATAAGAATTAAATGGGTTAGGGCTAATGTTTATGTTTTCTATTTCAAAATCATGTACTCCTAAAGTAGGATCATCCATTCCATCACAATTTTCATCTATTCCGTTTCCTCCAATTTCGGTAGCTCCGGGAAAAATGGTATCGTTAGTATCGTCACAATCTTCATTATTTGTAGTGTATCCATCAGGAAGAGTACATGCTTCAATTATGTTGTCAAAGTCTCCGAAACCATCGTTGTCTGTGTCAGAATAATAGATGTTTTTAGGTCCATTATTTGATATTTCCCAAGCACATGTTATCTCATTAAAGATAGCTGTCTCATTACATTCTATTTCTGGTTCTGTAGGTTGTGTTCCTGTTACATCCCAAGTACAAGTCGTGTTGTTGAAGGTTGCAGTTTCATAACATTCTGTAGTTGGTTCTGCAGG